>JAZNTF010000161.1:0-11610 GCA_045591625.1 Candidatus Fimenecus sp. | reverse complement strand
CAGGGTGTTAACGGCAGAATGCAGAGCCGTTCAAAGTACGGTGCAAAGCGTCCTAAGGCAGCAAAAAAATAATAGGTTAATGTTAAAAGACAGAATCATCTTGTAAGGCAGTATTAATTAATACTTGTCCAACGGGAGTTTATATATAATATATATGGCTTTTCGTTGGTGCCACGGGGTTTTGTCACCGAGTACCTATGATATCATTAATATGAAGGAGGGAAGCGCAGTGCCAAGAAGAGGCCAGATTGCAAAACGTGATGTTTTGCCAGATCCGCTTTATAATTCAAAGCTTGTAACAAGACTTATCAACAGCGTTATGTTAGACGGTAAGAAGGGCGTTGCTCAGAAAATCGTTTACGGTGCATTTGACATCATCGCTGAAAAAACAGGCAAGGAAGCTTTAGAAGTTTTCGATGCCGCTATGGAAAATGTAATGCCAGTTCTCGAGTGTAAAGCTCGTCGTATCGGTGGTGCAACATACCAGGTTCCAATGGATGTTCGTCCAGAAAGACGTCAGACACTCGGTCTTCGTTGGATTACTCTTTATGCTCGTCAGCGTTCAGAAAGAACAATGAAAGAAAGACTTGCTAACGAAATTCTTGATGCTATCAATTCACAGGGTGGCGCATTCAAGAAGAAGGAAGAAATGCACAGAATGGCAGAAGCAAACAAGGCTTTTGCTCATTTCAGATTCTAATTTTTTCAGAAACATTAATTGGAGGACATTATGCCAAGAAAAGTATCTCTTGAACAAACAAGAAATATTGGTATCATGGCTCATATCGATGCTGGTAAAACAACTACAACAGAGAGAATTCTCTATTACACAGGTGTTAACCATAAAATCGGTGAGACTCATGACGGTTCAGCTACAATGGACTGGATGGCTCAGGAGCAGGAACGTGGTATCACAATCACATCTGCTGCTACTACATGTTTCTGGAAAGACCATCGTATCAATATCATCGACACTCCCGGACACGTTGACTTCACTGTTGAAGTTCAGCGTTCACTCCGTGTACTTGACGGTTCTGTAACTGTTCTTTGTGCAAAGGGTGGTGTTGAGCCTCAGTCTGAAACTGTATGGCGTCAGGCTGATGAATACAAAGTACCAAGAATGATTTACGTTAACAAAATGGACATTTTAGGTGCTAACTTCTACCGTGTTCTTGACATGGTAAAAGAAAGATTTAACTGTAACGCAGTTCCAATTCAGCTTCCTATCGGTGAGGAAAGCTCATTCAAGGGCATCATCGACCTTATCAATAATAACGCTATCGTTTATTATGATGATATGGGTAAGGATGTCAGAATTGAAGAAATTCCTGAAGATATGAAGGAAAAAGCTGCTCAGTATCGTAACAACCTTATCGAATCAGTTGCTGAGCTCGACGAGGAACTTATGATGAAATATTTTGACGGTGAAGAACTCACTGTTGAAGAAATCAAATCAGTTATCCGTAAGGCTACTCTTACTAACGAAATCGTTCCAATCTGTTGTGGTACTTCATACCGCAACAAGGGCGTTCAGCCTCTCCTCGATGCTATCGTTGACTTCATGCCTGCTCCAACAGACATTGAAGCTATCAAGGGTATCAACCCTGATACAGAAGAGGAAGAAGTTAGACATTCTTCAGACGATGAGCCATTTGCAGCTCTTGCATTCAAGATTGCTAACGACCCATTCGTAGGTACACTTTGTTTCTTCCGTGTATATTCAGGTACAGTTAATGCTGGTACAACTGTTTATAACACAGTTAAGGACAACAAAGAAAGAATGGGTAGAATTCTTCAGATGCACGCTAACCACCGTGAAGACCTTGAAACAGTTTATGCTGGTGATATCGCTGCCGTTGTTGGTCTTAAGAACACAACAACTGGTGACACACTTTGTGACGATAAGCACCCAATTATTCTTGAATCAATGAACTTCCCAGAACCAGTTATCAGCGTTGCTATTGAACCAAAGACAAAAGCTGGTCAGGAAAAGATGGGTATTGCACTTTCAAAGCTTGTTGCAGAAGACCCAACATTCCGTAGCTATACAGATGAAGAAACAGGCCAGACAATCATCGCTGGTATGGGTGAACTTCACCTTGAAATCATCGTTGACAGACTTCTTCGTGAATTCAAAGTTGAGGCTAATGTTGGTAAGCCACAGGTTGCATACAGAGAAACAATCCGTCAGGCTTCATCTTCAGATACAAAATACGCTCGTCAGTCAGGTGGTAAGGGTCAGTACGGTCACGTTAAGATTAATATTGAACCAAATCCGGACGGCGGTTACGAATTTGTAAACAACATCGTTGGTGGTGCTATTCCTAAGGAATACCACAAGGCTGTTGACGACGGTATCCAGGGTGCTATGCAGTCTGGTGTACTTGCAGGTTACAGCGTTGTTGACGTAAAGGTTACTCTTTACGATGGTTCATACCACGAAGTTGACTCTTCTGAAATGGCATTTAAGATTGCTGGTTCTATGGCATTCAAAGATGCTGCTAAGAAGGCAAATCCTGTTATCCTTGAACCAATTATGAAGGTTGTTGTTATCACTCCGGAAGAATATATGGGTGATGTTATCGGTGACCTTAACTCTCGTCGTGGTGAAATCCAGGGCTTTGAGGACCGTTCAGGTGTTAAACAGATTAACGCAAGAGTTCCTCTTTCAGAAATGTTTGGTTACGCTACTGACCTTCGTTCAAAGACTCAGGGTCGTGGACAGTATGTAATGGAACCGGACGGTTATAAAGAGGTTCCAAAATCAATTTCAGAATCAATTATTTCTGAAAGAAGCAAGAGAGACTAATATTTTCTTGTAAAACACTTGAAATTTTTCAAGTTTATTGATACAATAAGTATCACAAATATTTTGTAAATTATTTTCAAAAATAAAGGGAGGAAATTCCAATGGCAAAGGCAAAATTTGAAAGAACTAAACCACACGTTAATATTGGTACTATCGGTCACGTTGACCATGGTAAGACAACATTAACAGCTGCTATCACAAAGACACTCGCTTCTAAGGCTCAGGCTGACTTCGTTGATTATGCAAACATCGATAAGGCTCCTGAAGAAAGAGAAAGAGGTATTACAATCAACACAGCTCACGTTGAGTACGAGACAGAAACACGTCACTATGCTCACGTTGACTGCCCAGGCCACGCTGACTATATCAAGAACATGATTACAGGTGCTGCTCAGATGGACGGTGCTATCCTTGTTATCGCTTCTACAGATGGTCCTATGGCTCAGACAAAAGAACACCTTCTTCTTGCTCGTCAGGTTGGCGTTCCTTACATCATCGTTTTCATGAACAAAGTTGACCAGGTTGACGACGAAGAACTTCTTGAACTCGTTGAAATGGAAATCCGTGAAACTCTTGACGAATATGAATTCCCAGGCGATGATACACCAATCATTAAGGGTTCAGCTCTCAAGGCTCTTGAAGCTACATCATCAGATGACCCAGCTTGTGCTCCAATTTGGGAACTCATGGCTGCAGTTGACAGCTACATTCCAACTCCTGACCGTAAAGCAGACCAGCCATTCCTTATGCCTGTTGAAGACGTTTTCACAATCACAGGTCGTGGTACAGTTGCTACAGGTAGAGTTGAAAGAGGTCAGCTCAGAACTTCTGAAGAAGTTGAAATCGTTGGTCTTTCAGACGAAAGCAGAAAGACAGTTGTTACTGGTATCGAAATGTTCAGAAAGCTCCTTGACTATGCTGAAGCAGGTGACAACATCGGTGCTCTTCTTCGTGGTATCCAGAGAAGTGAAATCGAACGTGGTCAGGTTCTTGCTAAGCCAGGCACAATTAAGCCACACACAAAGTTCTCAGGTCAGGTTTACGTTTTGACAAAGGATGAAGGCGGCCGTCATACTCCTTTCTTCAACAACTACAGACCTCAGTTCTATTTCAGAACAACAGACGTTACAGGTACAATTTCTCTTCCAGCAGGTACAGAAATGTGTATGCCTGGTGATAACGTTGTTATGGACGTTGAACTCATCACTCCTATCGCTATCGAAGAAGGTCTTCGTTTCGCTATCCGTGAAGGCGGTAGAACAGTTGGTTCAGGTGTTGTTACAAAGATTAACGAATAATTCCTGATTATTCAACATTTTATGCCCCTACCTTTTGGTAGGGGTTTTTTCTATCTTTATTCCGTATTGACTAAACATTAAAAATGTTTTATACTATACAAGCATAAAAAACAAAGGAATGTATAATATGGAACAGAAAAAGATTGACAGGATAAATGAACTTGCAAGAAAAATGAAGGCAGAAGGTCTTACTGAAGAGGAAAAGACTGAACAGGCAGTTCTTCGTCGGGAGTATATTGATAGCTTTAAGCGTAGTCTTACAGGTCAGCTTGATAATATGTATATAGTTGACGAAAAAGGCAACAAGACAAAGGTTGAACGTAAGAACATAAAGAAATAAAATTGAATATCTTGGGGTATTAAATACTCAATAACTTGACTAAACCGCTAAATATAGTGTATAATATTTAGCGGTATTTTTATTGAATAATGTATTTTATTGTAAAGGATGTAATGTATGGCAAAGAAACCATCTTACGGTAATGAAAGTATATCTCAGCTTAAAGGTGCCGACCGAGTAAGAAAACGTCCGGGCGTTATTTTTGGCTCTGACGGTATTGACGGATGTCAGCACGCTGTCTTTGAAATTCTTTCTAACTCTATTGACGAAGCAAGAGAAGGCTATGGTGACAAGATTGTTGTTACCCGTTTTCTTGACGGCTCAATCGAGGTTCAGGACTTTGGTCGAGGTATTCCTGTTGACTATAATAAAAATGAAGGCTGTTATAACTGGGAGCTTGTTTTCTGTGAATTGTATGCCGGTGGTAAATATGACACCAATGACGGAGGAAACTACGAGTATTCTTTAGGTCTTAACGGTCTTGGCCTCTGTGCAACGCAGTATGCATCTGAATATATGGATGCTGAAATTCATACAGGTGGATTCAAATATCTTCTTCACTTTGAAAAAGGTGAAATTGCAGGAGAAATGATTAAAGAACCATATAACAAGCGTGATACAGGTTCTCGTATCCGTTGGAAGCCAGACCTTAAAGTGTTCACAGATATCAATATTCCGCTTTCATATTTTCAGGAAACAATCAAAAGACAATCTGTTGTAAATGCAGGTATTAAATTTATACTTAAGGACCAGATTTCAGCAAATTCATTTGAAACATATGAATATCTTTATGATAATGGAATTACTGACTATGTAAAAGAGATTGCAGACGGTACTGAAATGTCATCAGTTCAGTTCTGGTCAACTGAAAGAGTTGGTCGTGACCGTGAAGATAAGAAGGATTATCGTGTGAAGATTACTGCATCTCTTTGTTTCTCAAATAAAATTCAGCTTAAGGAATATTACCACAACTCAAGTTTCCTTGAGCATGGTGGTGCACCTGAAAAAGCATTCAGAAATGCTTTCGTTTACCAGGTGGATAACTACCTTAAATCAAACGGTAAGTATGTTAAGAGTGACGCGAAAATCAATTATCAGGACGTTGAGGATTGCTTGATTTTTGTTGTATCATCATTCTCAACACAGACTTCTTATGAAAATCAGACTAAAAAGTCGATTACAAATAAATTCATTCAGGAAGCTATGACAGATTTCTTCCGTCAACAGCTTGAAATTTACTTCCTTGAAAATAAGCTTGATGCAGAAAAGATTACAAATCAGATTCTCATCAATATGCGTTCAAGAATCAAGGCAGAAAGCACACGAATCAATATCAAAAAAACATTACAGTCAAGCAATGATATGACAAGTCGTGTTGAAAAGTTCGTTGACTGCCGTAGCCGTGATGTTAATGAAAGAGAAATCTTCATAGTGGAAGGTGACTCAGCTCTTGGTGCTTGTAAACAGGCTCGTGACTCATCATTCCAAGCGATTATCCCTGTTCGTGGTAAGATTCTTAACTGCTTAAAGAGTGAATATGATAAGATTTTTAAGAGTGACATTATTGTTGACCTTATAAAGGTTCTTGGTTGCGGTGTTGAAGTGAATTCTAAAAAGAGTAAGGAAGTTTCATCCTTCAATATCGACGATTTGAGATGGAATAAAGTTATTATCTGTACCGACGCCGACGTCGACGGTTTCCAGATTAGAACACTTATTCTTACAATGATTTACAGACTTATGCCAACGCTTATAAAAGAAGGCAAGGTCTATATTGCAGAATCACCACTTTATGAAATCAGACATAAGGATGAAACATGGTTCTGTTATACAGAAAAAGAGAAAGCAGATGTTTTAGCTGAACTTGGTAATGCGAAATATACAATTCAGCGTTCAAAGGGTCTTGGTGAAAACGATGCGGATATGATGTGGCTCACAACGATGAATCCTAAGACAAGACGTCTTATTAAAATTGAGCCTGATTATAGTCCTGAAGCAGTTGCAGATAAATTTGACTTACTTTTAGGTGATAATCTTCAGGGTAGAAAAGACCATATTGCAGAAAATGGTCACTTGTATATTGATTTAGCAGATATTTCATAAGGAAGGGGGATATTATGGCACGAAAAAAGAAAATTGATGTTCCAAAAGTGGAAGAAGAGAATATAAATGCACACATTATTGGTGCTGGTGATGTTGTTGAGCAGTTTATTACTGAAACTCTTGAGACCAACTATATGCCTTATGCAATGAGTGTTATTATGTCCCGTGCAATTCCTGAAATTGACGGTCTTAAACCATCTCACAGAAAACTTCTTTATACAATGTATAAGATGGGACTTCTTAATGGGGCAAGAGTAAAATCAGCAAATATCGTTGGTCGTACAATGCAGTTAAACCCTCACGGTGACGCAGCAATTTACGAAACAATGGTACGTCTTTCCCGTGGTAACGAAACCTTACTGCATCCTTATATTGATTCAAAGGGTAATTTCGGTAAAGCATACTCAAAAAATATGGCTTATGCTGCATCCCGTTATACAGAAGCAAAACTTGAGGCAATTTCAGCTGAACTTTTCAAGGATATTGATAAGGATACAGTTGACTTTGTTGACAACTATGATGCAACAATGCAGGAGCCTACACTTTTGCCTGTATCATTCCCGTCAATCCTTGTAAACTCAAATACAGGTATTGCTGTTGGTATGGCATCATCAATCTGTTCATTCAACCTTCGTGAAATCTGTGAAACAACAATAGGACTTATCAAAAATCCTGATTTTGACATAACAGAAACACTTAAAGCACCTGATTTTATCGGTGGCGGTAAAATCGTTTATGACCAAGCACAGATGTCAGAAATTTTCCGTACAGGTCGTGGTGGCTTTAAGGTAAGAGCAAAATACGAATATGACAAAGCCAATAACTGTATTGATATTACAGAAATTCCACCAACAACAACTGCCGAAGCAATTATTGATAAGGTAATTGAACGAGTAAAGGCAAATGCTATCCGTGAAATTAGTGATATTCGTGACGAAACAGATAAAAAAGGTCTTAAAATCACTATCGACTTAAAGCGTGGTACAGATGTTGAAAAGCTTATGGCAAAGCTTTATAAAATGACTACACTTGAAGATACTTTCTCTTGTAACTTTAATGTGCTTATTGCTGGTGTGCCACAGGTTTTAGGTGTTGCCGACTTACTTACAGAGTGGATTGCATTCCGTACAGAATGTGTAAACAGACGAGTTTATTTTGATTTGACAAAGGCAAAGGATAAATTGCATCTTTTGTTAGGTCTTCAGAAAATTCTTCTTGATATTGACAAGGCAATTAAAATTGTCCGTGAAACTGAAGAAGAAGCAGAAGTTGTACCTAACTTGATGATTGGCTTCGGCATTGATAAAATTCAGGCTGAATATGTTGCTGAAATTAAACTTCGTCACTTGAACAGAGAGTATATTCTTAAGCGTCTTGACGATATTGAAGACCTTAAAAAGCAGATTGAGGATATGGAAGATATCCTTTCAAGCAAAGCAAGAGTCAAGAAAATTATCGTTAATGAGCTTAATCAGATTATCGATAAATACGGTAAAGACAGACGAACAGAAATTATCTATGCTCAGGAAATCAGCGAGGCTGAAGAAATTATCGAAGAAATTCCTGATTATCCTGTTACACTTTTCTTTACAAAAGAGGGTTATTTCAAGAAAATTACTCCTTTGTCACTTCGTATGAGTGGTGAACATAAGCTTAAAGAAAATGATGAAATCACAATGACTGTTGAAACAACAAACAGCGTTGAACTTCTTTTCTTTACTAATAAATGTCAGGTTTATAAGTCAAGAGCTTGTGAATTTGACGATACAAAGGCAAGTGTTCTCGGTGATTTCGTTGGCTCAAAGCTTCAGATGGAGCCTGATGAAACAGCAATTTCAATGGCTGTTGTGAAAGAATACAAGGGTTATATGCTCTTCTTCTTCCAAAATGGTAAGGTTGCTAAGGTTGACATTTCCGCCTACGAAACAAAGCAGAATCGTAAAAAGCTTATTAAGGCTTATTCTGACAAGAGTCCGATTGTAAGTGCAATTTATGTACAGGAAGACAAGGAACTTGTTATGAAGTCAAGTGCAGGCAGATATCTTCTCTTTAATTCAGGTGCAATCTCTGCAAAGACTACAAAGGATAGTCAGGGCGTTGCTGTAATGAGCCTTAAAAAGGGTCACAGAGTTGAATCTGTATCAGATGTGAAAGAAGGTCAGTTTGCAAAACCAAGCCGTTACAGAACAAAAAATCTTCCTGCAAACGGCGCAATACTCAGCGCAGAAGACCAAGGCGAACAGCTTACCTTCTAAATGCAAAATTCAAAATGCAAAGCGCAAAATGTAGGGGACGCTGACCACAGCGTCCCGTTTTTTATTGACAAAATAATTGTTAAATGATATATTAAAATTAAGATTAGAAGATTAACAGAAATTAGTAAGGGGTTGGTTGTAAATGATTAAAGAATTAATGAAGACAGAGAACCGTCCCCTGTCTTTTCTTGGTGTGTCTCATAGGGGGTAATGTAATGAATATAGATAAAATCTTTATTGCATTATTACTTCCTTTGTGTGTGATAATGACATTTCACATTATTAAAAGGTCAAATTATCAAGAGAACAGAAAAATGTCTGATGAGAATTTTATTGTTTTCATTCCTAAAATGGTAGCAATAATTGGATTAATTGGTTCTTTATTAGCTTTGGTTGTCTTTATCATTTTTGTATTTTTCTCTGAACAGAAATTACATTGGATTTTTTATTTTGTTTTTAGCACGATGTTTGGTATGGGAGTCTATTTAGTGTTAAAAACATTAAGATTTAAAGTTATAGTTAACAAAAATATGATAGAAGTTACTCCTACTTTCTCAAAAACTTATTCTTTCACATTCGAAGATATAATTTTTGCTGAGAGACAAACGAAAAATAATAAAACCAATTCTGAAAGAATTGTATTAAAGACTAAAAATAGAAAAAAACTAATAGTTGAAAATACTGAAATTTCTTATGAAAGACTCCTTTGCAGAATAAAAATTGAGGTTGATAGTAATAAGTTAGTGGGATTTTAAAAACACAAAACACAAAGGGACGGTTATATAAGACAGGGGACGGTTCTGTGTCTTGAAGATTTTTTTGTGTCCGATGATTAATGATTAAGGGGCGATTCACGAATCGTCCTTTTTCATTGACAAAATAATATTGAAATGATATATTTGATTTAAAACTAGAAAATATTAGTCGCAAGTGACGAATACAATATAACGCTCTCTTTGGATTTTCGTAATATGATTGGGGGTAGGTTTTTATGAGTATGTTTGTTTTTTATGATACAGATTGTAATGGTGAAGAGGAATATGATATTTTCGGAGAAGAATACCGCACATTAATTAAAGCGTGTTGCAAATATTGTAATACTCTTTCTTTGCGAATAACACATCCGGATACGTCTTTTGTAAATGAATTAGAAAAGTTTGCAACAAATAAAACCAACGAAAACATTTCTGTTTACCAGCATTATTTTGGTACAGATATGGATGCTCAATGTTTATACGAAATTCGATATTATAAGATTTGTGAAGAATTAGAAAGAACACTGTTATCAATATCTGATAGTGTATTTAAGTGGATATACGGATGGGGACAGACAAATCCTGAAGACCCTGTTTTTTACCGACATGACGGCAGTGTGTTTTTTTATTCAATTGTGCATGAAGGTAAATGTGCACTAATTCCGCAAGCAAATGAAAACGTTGAACAAATTATATCAAATAACCATTGGTTGAAACAAGAAAAGTCCGATGGTGATTTTGCAATTAATAAATAAAAAAGGGAAGTTAATGTGAAAATTATTAAATCTAATAATGCTTATGCAATTACGACAATAATAGTTTTAGTTCTTTTGCTATTTGAACAGTTGTTATGGCTTTACTTCCGTCCATCAGATTTTTTCGGTACAGGTGGATTTTTAGTTTTAACGTTTTGGGCAATTTATGATTGCATTAATTATTGGAATGTAGTGTACTGTATCGATGACGAAAAAATAATTTTTAAATATAGAAACCAACAATTAGTCACAACGATATTTTGGGATAGCGTAGTAACTGCAAAGGCTTTTGGTTGGAAGTATTGTCCGTTGGCTTGGAAAACTTTAGTGATTAACGATGGAAAAAATAAAATAATGATTCGAATGATTGGAATTAAAGAATATAAAGCATTGTGGACTTTTGCTTATGATAGGATACGCGAAAAATCGCCTACAGTTATTACAAATAACAGTTTAGATAAAACTATTCAAAAAATGAAGAATAAAAAACCGACTGCATAAAACAGTCGGTGCAGACGAAGATACAAACGCAAATAAATTCACTTATCGTCTGCAAAATTAGTGTGTGAAAAATAAATATAATAATTCATTGAAAAAAATGCCACTTTTTTATAAAAAACACTTGCATTTTTGTTTCTCTTGTGTTAGAATATCAAGGCTGTGAAATATACATGGTTTGGAGGTAGACACGTTATGGCATGGTATCACATAGTTTTCGGTGTAGCACTTATTGTGTTAGCAGTTTTAATCGTTCTTTTCGTTCTTATGCAGGAAGGTAATGAGCAGGGTCTCGGTGCCATTTCAGGTGGTTCTTCTGAATCATTCTTCGGTAAGAACAAGGGCAGAACAGATGAAGCAAAGAAATCATTCCTTACAAAGATTTTTGCAGGAGTATTCTTAGTAATCGTTCTTGTCGCTTCAATAGTAATGATTTTTGCTTAAACTAAAAAATAATCCCGATTTTTAATCGGGAAAATATGATCCACTAGCTCAGTTGGCAGAGCACTTGACTTTTAATCAAGGTGTCCGGAGTTCGAATCTCCGGTGGATCACCAAAAAGAAACAGTCACACAAAGTGTGGCTGTTTTCTTTTTGCCCAAAAGGGCGGAGATTCGAACTCGAAGAGTTTTTGCGTCAAGAAAACAGTCCGGTGGACTGTTTTTAGCAAAAAGACGTGAGACATTTATGTCGAGCGTGAAGTATGCGAGGCGAAGCCGAAGCAGACGGTCGCTCCGGTGGATCACCAAAAAGAAACAGTCACACAAAGTGTGGCTGTTTTCTTTTTGCCCAAAAGG
>JAZNTF010000160.1:0-3853 GCA_045591625.1 Candidatus Fimenecus sp. | reverse complement strand
AATTTCGTCGAAATAAGGATTGTTTACCTTGATATCAATGTAGAAATCATAAGTAAACTTGTATCTCGGCGGATTGTAGCTTACTCTTTCTCCGTCTTTGCCCTGTGTGTAAATTTCTTCACGGTCTTCATCAACTCTGAGATTACAGCCCGTAACACTTGAAAGCGGAATAACATCAGGATTTTCATCACTCCAGCTTCCGGGATTACGCCGTGAAACAACAAAGCTCTGCTTCATCCGGTCGATATAGATTTTATCATCTTCACCAAAGGTGAACATCGGTGAAAAGCCTGCAAGAGCCTGCTTGTTCTGCTCTCTGTATGCAAGTTGCTGTTTGATTTCGTCAACGGTTGAACTTCTTCTTTCACTGAAGAAAGGTGAAAGTTTCTTTGCACAATCCTTACACATGTTTCCGTCTTCAAGTTTTCTGTTTCCTAAAAGACCTATTTTTTCACCACATATATCACAATATTTCTTATCAAAAAGTCCCATTATATTTCCCTCCAATATTTATTTAGCATCGTTAGAATCGAAAACATCACCGCACTCAGGGCAGAATTTTGGCGGATTGTGCGGATCATCAGGTTTCCAGCCACATTTATCGCATTGGTAAAGTGGTGCCCCTGCAGGTTTTTGACTACCACAGTTCTGACAGAATTTACCTTTATTAACTGCACCGCAAGAACAAGTCCAGCCCTCGTCAGCAGGTTTCGGAGAACCGCATTCAGGACAGAATTTACCGTTTACAGTTGCACCGCAAGAGCATCTCCAGCTATCAGCAACCGGTTTGGGTTCAGGTTTCTTGCTGCCACAATTAGGACAAAAGTTTCCTGAAACTGTGTTACCGCAGGAACACTGCCAGCCGTTTTGTACGGGTGGTTGCTGTTGAGGCTGTTGTTGAGGCTGTTGTTGTCCCATTGCAAAAAGGTTCTGCGCATTCATACCGCCGCCTGAATTCATTGCCATACCCATACCCATAAAACCGGTCATAGCACCTGCTTCATTTTTAGCTGCATCTTGCATAGCCTGAGCCTGAGCACCAACGAGTGTTGCTGCAGCCATGGTTGGATCACGCATAACGGCATTTCTCTGAAGTTGTTTAATCAAATCCTCGTCTTCTTTTGGAGCTGTTATGGAGTTGATTGCTACTGACACAACGGAAAGTCCACGAAGATTCACCCATTTTTCGGTAAGCACCTCATTCATCGCATCGGAAAGCTCCATTGTGTGTCCCGGTAAAGCACTGTAGCGAATTCCCATGTCGGAAATCTTTGCAAATGCAGGTTGAAGTGCATTTAAGAATTCTGACTTTAATTGACCGTCAATCTCTTCTCTTGCGTATTCTCTTTCAACATTACCGCATACATTTGTGTAGAACAAAATCGGGTCACTGATTTTATAAGAATATGTACCGTTGCAACGAACAGAAATATCAATATCCAATCCTATATTTCTGTCAACGACTCTGAATGGTACAGGATTTGGTGTGCCAAACATATTACCAATAAGTTCTTTTGTGTTAAAATAATAAACTCTCTGATTTTTACCGGTATCTCCACCGTAAGTAAAACGCTTTCCGACAGCCTTAAATGATTCTTTTATGCTGTCGCCAAGTTTTCCTGAAAAAACACTTGGTTCTGTTGAAGAATCATAAGTAAATTCACCCGGCTCTGCACAAATTTCAACAATTTTGCCTTGCTCAACAATAATCATACATTGACCATCAGCAACTGCTATACCGGAACCGTTTGAAATAATATTGTCGTTACCTTTTGTGTTCGAGGAACGTCCGCCAACGCGTTTTGATCCCTTAACAACCATTACATCTTTATCAATAGCATCGCAATAGAAAAACTCTTTCCATTGGTCAGCAAGAACACCGCCGAGTGCTCCTACACCTGCTTTAATAAGTCCCATATCAATTTACTCCCTTCAATTAATCATTTATTTTTTTGCACAGTCTTTACAACATAGGCCACCTTGAAGGTCCACTCCGTATACTGTGCATTCTTCACAAACCATATTCCCACAAATTTCACATTTGTTCAATTCAAGCCGCACCTCATTGTTAGCACGTTCATAAGCTTTTCCGTGATCATTTGCGTAAATAATCGCTCTTGCTTCTCGTTCATCATCGCTTAAAAACTTTTTATCCTTGAAGCCTGAAACAAATTCATGAACTTCTGTTTTAATAGGTTTACCACAACAATCGCAGTAAAATTCAAATTCGAACTGCTTAATTGTTGATTTATCGGCAAACCTTTTTGTTACAGCTTTCAACATAACACATACCTCCTTGTTGTTTTTCAATATAATTTTAATCTTTATAGCTACATAAAATAAGTAGCCCTATGGGTTACTTTCATAAAAAAAAGGCTACCTTTAGGGCTACCATGTCAAAAAACGCAATCATCCTTTGTATAATTTATATAAACAAAAAGTAAGAATATATTCGTTGATATTCTGTGTAAATTGACAAGAAATTCAAATTATGCTATATTATGATATATAAATATATGGAGTAAATTATGAAAATTGATATAAAAAACCTAACTTTTCCCGAACAGGTTAAAGCTGTACGAATTTTTTTACAACTGACTCAGACTGAGTTAGCAAAACAAATAGGTATTTCTTATGCTACCATCAGTCGATGGGAAAGAGAAAACAGGACGCCGCATCTTGCAATGGTCGGTAAATTCTATTCATTTTGCATGCGTAACGGAATAGAAATAAATACAATAAAGGAGGAATAATATGTCAGTTCTCTACGGAATTATTTTTGTTGTTTCTCTTTTAATGATTGTTGTCTATTTTTTAGTTGACAAAAAACACGACCCTTGGCTTCTTATGCTCTTTATTTGTGTTGCTGTCTGTGATTCCGGTTATTTTCTTCTGTCTGTTGCAAAAAATTTAAACTTTGCTTTATGGGCTAACAGAATTGCATATCTCGGAAATATTTTTCTGCCTTTTGCCATACTTATGATGATTATGGCTCTTTCAAGGTTTTCTTATCCAAAGTATTTACCCCGTGTTTTAATAAGTATAAATTTGATAATGCTGCTTATAGTTTCAAGTGGCGGACTTCTCCCTATTTACTACAAAAATGTGTCCTTTGAAATTGTAAACGGAATAGGTACCCTTGTTAAAGAATATGGTATATTGCATAACCTATATAAAGTTTTTTTATTTGGATATTTTGTTGCTATGTCTGTCATTATCATATACACCGCTGTTAAAAAAACTGTCGTCTCTGTAAAGCACTCTATTTTTCTTACCTTTGTCGTTATAGGCAACATTGCAATATGGCTTATAGAAAACAGTATAAATGCAGGATTTGAATTCATGTCCATTTCTTATATCATTACGGAGGGTATGATTTTATTCCTTTATGGAGTTTTGCAAGATTACGAGTTGGCAAATGCTACAAGATTTAATCTTGAATCTGCTTCCGTAAAAACAGAACCTAAACAATTCAATACAAGCGAAGATGCTGTTAACATGAGATATCTTGACCCGGTTCAAATCAATGTTGTATTTGAAAATTGGAACGAAATCAGCTTACTATCCCAACGAGAAAAAGAAGTTTTAAGATTGATTATGCAAAATAAAAAACGCAAGGACATTGCTGATGAACTCTTCGTAACGGAAAGCACAATCAAAAAACACACTTCAAGCATTTTTAAGAAACTCAATATAAATAATCGTTCTGAACTTTTTGAATACGCAAAAAGTATTTATAAAGAATTGAACTAAGTAAAAGTGCAGTAGCCAAAACTACTGCACTTAATAAATTTTATTTATTATAACCCTATAAATATATTCATCCTTAACTACAACCATAGGTCGCGTGTTC
>JAZNTF010000159.1:0-15379 GCA_045591625.1 Candidatus Fimenecus sp. | reverse complement strand
ACATAATTATGCCTGTTTTAAGGTTGTAATTCATTGACAGAAGAATGTAAAAATGATATAATTTTCAACATAATGTGCATTAGGTAGAAGAAATTTGACTATGCATATAAAATATTGGGCCGGAGCGCTCGTAAAGGTAGGTATTTTAATATGAAGAAATTCGCAAGTGTTGTTCTAGCATTTGTTGTTGTGTTGAGTATGTTTACATTTGTAACATCTGCTGTTAATGTGCCTGAAATTACTATGACTGCCGATAAAACAGTAGCAGAAATTGGTGATGTTATTACAGTTACAGTTAAAACTTCACAAAACTCAAAGCTTTGTTCTTTCAGTGCAGATATGACTTTCTCAGCTGCTAACTTTGAAGTTGTTTCAGCGAATGTCGCTAATATTACAGGTATGAGTAATATTAATTATTCATCAAACAGAGTTCGTTATGGTCTTGCAGCAGTGGATACTATCGCTGATGAAGAAACAGCTTTGTTTACAGTACAGTTAAAGGTTAAGGCAAAGGATGGTTACATCAACCTTAATGTTATTGAAGCTTATTGTGATGATAATGGTGAAGCTGTTAATGTAACAGATGGTGTAAAAGCATCAATAGGTTCAATTAAAATTTCAGTTCCGTCAAGTGAGAACCCTGTAGTACCTGACAGTGAAATCTGTGTGAATGGTCATACTTGGAGTACATGGTCAAGAATCAAGAAGCCTACTTGCTCTGCTGTGGGTGAAAAGATAAGAAACTGTACAATTTGCGGTGCTGAAGAAAGAGGCTCTATTGATATTAATCCGACTGCACACAAAGCAGGTGCTATGGTGACACAGACTCCTGCAACAGCAACAAAAGATGGTGTTGCAACAATTTCATGTATCTATTGTAATAAGGTGCTTGAAACAGAAGTTCTTCCAATGTTAGGTGACGCAAGAAACCCTGTTATTCCTAACACGGACGTAGCGTAAAAATAAAAGATTTTAAAAGCGAAGTCTTCGGATTTCGCTTTTTCTTTTGTGAATAAATACTCTCTTTTGAGCATAAACATTATCAAAAGGGAGGCTTTACTATGACAGACGAAAAAAAGATGCCCAAACTGCCGCATAGTGTTATTATGGAAGACAGACGGAAACTGTCAGTTACAGGTGTGACTGATATTGATTCTTTTGATGAGCAGACGATAATTGCAATTACGGATATGGGAGAAATAACAATCCGCGGATGGGGTCTGCATATTACAAAACTGAATCTTGAACAGACGGAATTGCTGGTTGATGGAGAGATATCATCACTTACATATACTGATACACGACCACAGGCAAAGGGATTCTTTGCAAAGATGATGCGATGACTGAATATTTATATGGATTAAGTTTAGCAACACAGACAAAAAATTTTCTTTTTTCCTTAGGTCTCGGATTTGTAATGGGAATTTTTTATGACGTTTTTCGAATAATACGTTTAAGTATTTCTAAAAAGAAAATTGTGGTTATAATTTTCGATGTACTTTATTGTATTTTTCTTGGATTTTCAGATTTTATTTTTTTCATTACAGTGAATGAGGGACAAATACGTTTCTATTTGTTGTGTGGAGAGCTGGTGGGCTTTGCCGTTTATTACTTCTCGTTAGGAGTAATTTTCTTTTCACTCAGTGAGAAAATTATTGAATTCATAAGAAACAGTTTTAAAAGATTTTTTTGTGTTTTAATTTTCCCGTTTAAATGGATTTTTACAAGATTGCGAAGCGTTTGCAATAAAATTTTGAAAAAAGGTCGAAAAAGAAGTAAAAAACTTAAAAATAAATCAAAATTCCTCTTGAAAGTCGACAGGCACTTGTTGTATAATCTAAATGGTAAAATGTGAAACTAGGCAAGTGACGAGATTTTAAAAGAAAGGAAAGTGATACCGATGGCTAAGGCAAAAGCAAAAACAGGTAAGCGTAAGCAGACTAAAAGCTTTATTCTTACTTTGGGTATTATCTTGCTTGTGGGTTATTTTGTTATCACCATTGTGGGTAATGTGCTTTCTTATAAAGAACGTCAAGGCGAATTAGAACAGAAAAATGCTGCTTATGAGGCTCAAATTGAAGAGAATGACCGTCTTCAGGAAATCGTTAATAGTGAAGATAAGAGCGATTACATTGAGAAGGTTGCGCGTGAAAAATTAGGGTTCATTATGCCGGGCGAAAAAGTGTTCTATGATGTTACACCTGGTGCGTAATTAGGAGGAAATGCAGATTTATGCAAATTGACATCGGTTCAGTCTATGACGGAACAGTCACAGGGTTAACAAAATTCGGCGCTTTTGTTAAACTCGATAATGGAGCGTCCGGAATGGTACATATTTCTGAGGTTTCTAATGAATATGTAAACGATATTTCAGAACATCTTTCAGAGGGCGACACTGTGAAGGTTAAGGTTCTTGAAATAAACGAAAAAGGTAAAATCAGTCTTTCTATTAAAAAGGCATTGCCTCAGGAGGCAAAACCAAAGCCCCAAAGACCATCAAAACCAAGACGAGATAATAACGAAAATCGTGGTTGGAAGGGTGCACCTCAACAGGAAAATTCAGCACCTATGTCTTTTGAGGATATGATGGCTAAATTTAAGGCACAGAGTGAAGACAAAATGAGCGACCTTAAAAAATTTAACGATAAACGTGGTGGAAACACAGGGTATCGTAGAGGCTCAAAACAATAATTACAAGAGGGCAGTGATACTGCCCTTTATTTTGTAATAAAATATATTGAAAAAGGTGAGCGTATGAGAGAAATCAGTTGTTCACAGATTACAAAGGCTGTCAGAGATTTGTGTATTTCTGCCAATAAATCTTTGCCGGATGATTTGGTTGAATGCATTTCTTGTGGTTATAACAACGAAGAAAAAGAATTGCCAAAGGCAGTAATGGGAGATTTGCTACGAAATCTTGATGCAGCCAAGGAATTGAATATTCCCATTTGTCAGGATACGGGCATGGCTGTGATTTTTGCAGAAGTGGGTCAGGATGTTCACATTGTTGACGGAGGCTTTGAGGCTGCGGTCAACGAGGGTGTTCGTCAGGGATATTATGAAGGACTTTTGAGAAAATCTGTTGTAGCTGACCCTTTGGAAAGAATAAATACGAATGATAACACTCCGGCAATTATCCACACAAGAATTGTGGATGGAGAAAATATTAAATTGACTGTTGCTCCAAAAGGCTTCGGTAGCGAGAATATGAGTAGGATTAAAATGTTTACTCCTTCTGCAACCGTAGAGGATATTATCGATTTTGTGGTTGAAACTGTGAAGATAGCAGGAGGTAATCCTTGTCCGCCCATTGTGCTTGGTGTTGGTATCGGTGGCGACTTTGAGCAGTGTGCTCTGCTTTCTAAAAAAGCACTTTGCAGGAATGTGAGTCAACCGAATGAAAAAGAGTTTTACGCTCTTCTTGAAAAGAAAATGCTTAGAAAAATCAATGAAACGAATGTCGGACCTCAGGGGTTTGGCGGAAAAACAACGGCACTCGCAGTGAATATTGAAACAGCACCCACTCATATAGCCGGACTTCCCGTTGCAGTGAATATAGGATGCCATGTAACAAGGCACAAAAGCATTATTTTGTAAAAAATTAACAAATAATAGAAAAACTCTTTACATTTTATGTGCATTTATGCTATTATAATGATAGATAGAACGATTGATGTTTTATCCGAAAATATATGGTAAAGGAGATGTCGTTGTGAACATTACTATTGTTGGACGCAAATGTACACCAAGAGAGAATTTCAAGGAAAGAGCCGAAGAAAAACTTCGTAAGGTTGAAAAATTTTTCGGACCGGACGCAACGGCTAAAATCACAGCTACTGTTGAGAAAAATCAGAAAATCTGTGAAATAACCCTTTCAAAGAAAAGTATGATTTTCCGTGCACAGGAGCGTAGTGATGATTTAGAAGATGCACTCGATATGTGTGTTGATTCTCTTGTTCGCCAAATCAGAAAGAACAAAACAAGAATTGAGAAAAAACTCCGTGATGTTTCTTTCGACGATGTTCTTGCGAGTTATGATGTTGATGAAGAAGAGGATTTAGAGGTTGTAAGAACAAAAACAGTTGTTTTAAAACCTGAAACAGTTGAAGAAGCAATTTTACAAATGAATTTAATCGGCCATATGTTCTATATGTTCCGTAATGCAGAAACCGATGAGGTTTGTGTTGTTTACAGAAGAAATGACGGAGGCTATGGTCTTATTGAACCCGATTTCGAATAATTAGTAATACAAACTACGGTGACGGGGAAACTCGTCACCGATTTTTTAGGAGAAAAAGCATGAAAAGGACACAGATAAAAGAAAAAAGCAATATTAGAATGAAGACGATAGTTCCGTTGTCGGCAATTGTATCGGTTCTTTTATTTATTTTCCCGTCTTGGGAGCAGGATATTATGGATTGGTATGCAGAAAAATCTTACGACCGAGATATGACTCTTACGATTAATCTTGATGAGCAGAGTGATGAGTTTGACGGTTTCGGTTGTTCGTCTTGCTGGTGGTCACAGATTGCAGGTAACGGTGAGAATGATGAAGAAATTGCAAAGCTTCTGTATAGCGAAGAGGGTCTTGGACTTAACATTTATCGTTATAACATTGGAGCAGGTTCGGCTGATAACTTCAAGGATACAATTGGTGACCCTTGGAGAAGAAGTGAAAGCTTTTATGTATACGACTACGAAACAGAAACAGGATATTATGATTTTACAAGAGATGCAAATGCTCAGGCGTTTTTAGACCTTTGTCTTTCATACGGTTGCATTGATACTGTTGTTCTTTTTGCAAATTCTCCTCATTACTCATTAACAAGAAATAATAAAACGGGTGGTAATGACAACTGGTGGGTATGTAATCTTCCGGAAGAGAATTATGAAGCTTATGCAGATTATTTTCTTACAATTACAGAATACTTTATTGAAAAAGGTGTCCCTGTTAAGTACATAAGTCCTATCAATGAACCAAACTGGTCTTGGGGTAACAGCGGTTCTGCAAGTCAGGAGGGTTGTTTCTATGGCTCTGAAGAAATTTATGGCGTTTACAGAGCCTTCGCAAAGGAAATGGCTGAACGAAATATGGAAGGTGTCCTTCTTTCTGGTCCTGAATCAGGTGAAATCAGTCACAGAACTTATGAATGGTTCGAGTATATGTACAACGACCCTGAAATCCGTCCGTATCTCGGAAACCTTTCATACCACGGCTATTGGACAGATAATAATGTCCACAATAAAATTGGTTTAGGAAACTGGATAGAAGAAAATATTACTGACCTTCCTGTTGAAATGTCAGAATGGTGCCATCTTCCTTGTGAAGCACCTATTGATTCAATTGATGGTGCACTTCTTCAGGCAAGAGTTATGGCAAATGATATCAACTTTACTCATGTTGATTCGTGGACTGCATGGGTTGGGGTTAATGGTATCGGAATCGGTGGTGACGGCAAGGAATATTCCGACGGTCTTCTGGTTGCTACTGACGGAAATATCAGCGATATAAAAATTCCTATGAGATATTATGCTGTTGCACATTTCTCAAAGTACGTTCCAGTGGGTAGTAAGGTGGTAGAAACCAAAAAGAATATTTATGATTTTATTGAAGAAAGAGACAATGAGGGAAATATTGTTGAAGCAAATTATATAACAAATGTTGTGTCTTTCCTTACTCCGGATGGTAAGGTTGTAACAGTAATTACAAATGAGGGAGAAGACCGAGAAGTGAAATTCAAGGTTGACCGTGACAATATGACAGTTATCACTACAACTCAGGAGGAACAGCTCAAGGAAACATATTCTGGAGAAATCAAAAAGCTTGTAATTCCTGCAAAGAGTATTACAACAATTATTTTTGAATAAATTTATAAAGGCGGGGCAAAAAGGCTCCGTCTTTTTTTCAACTGAAGATCAAATTATAATTTGTCGTTGAGGCTTCTCCTTGAGGAGAAGCTGTCTACGAAGCAGACTGAGGGGCTCGACAAACTACGATTTATTTACTACGTTACATTTTTATTGACATATTTCCATTATAATTGTATAATTTATAGGATAATTTTTATAAAATAGGAGTAGTCTGTATGAAATGGACAGGTCTTAATGAATTAAGAGAAAAATATCTCGCATTTTTTGAAAGCAAGGAGCATTTACGTCTTCCAAGCTTTTCACTCGTACCTCAGGGAGATAAGAGTATTCTTCTTATCAACGCAGGTATGACACCAATGAAAAAATACTTTACAGGGGAAGTAACACCACCTAAAAAACGTGTTACAACATGCCAAAAATGTATTCGTACACCTGATATTGAGAACGTTGGTAAAACTGCTCGTCACGGAACATATTTCGAGATGCTCGGTAATTTCTCATTCGGTGATTATTTCAAACACGAAGCAACTGCATGGGCTTGGGAATTCTTCACAAAGGTTCTCGAAATCCCTGAAGAACTTCTTTATGTCAGCGTTTACCTTGAAGATGATGAGGCTTATGACATCTGGACTAAAGAAGTTGGCGTTGACCCATCACACATGGTTCGTTTTGGTAAAGAGGATAACTTCTGGGAACACGGTGCAGGTCCTTGTGGTCCTTGTTCAGAAATCTACTTTGACCGTGGTCCTGATAAGGGCTGTGGCAGTCCTGATTGTAAGGTTGGTTGCGAATGTGACAGATTTATCGAAGTATGGAACCTTGTTTTCACACAGTTTGAAAATGACGGTAACAATAACTATACTCGTCTTGCAAATCCTAATATTGATACAGGTATGGGTCTTGAAAGACTTGCTTGTATTATGCAGGATGTTGAGAACCTCTTTGAGGTTGACACAGTTCAGAATATTATGAAGCACATTATTGATATTTCAGGTATTGAGTATAATAAGGATGCTAAAAAGGATATTTCACTTCGTGTTATTACTGACCATATCCGTAGTACAACATTTATGGTAGGTGATGGTGTTCTTCCGTCAAACTCCGGTCGTGGTTACGTTCTTCGTCGACTTCTTCGTCGTGCTGCTCGTCACGGAAGACTTATCGGTATCGACAGACCATTCCTTAGTGAAGTTTGCGAAACAGTAATCAAAGAAAATGCAAACGCATATCCAAACCTTGTTGAAAAGCAGGATTACATCAAGAAAGTTATCGCAATGGAAGAAGAAAGCTTCTATAAGACAATTGACTCAGGTCTTGGTCTTCTTAATGAAATGATGGCTAACTCAAAAGACGGTGTTCTTTCAGGTAAAGATGCTTTCAAACTTCAGGATACATTCGGTTTCCCAATTGACCTTACAAAGGAAATCGTTGCTGAAAATAATATGACAGTTGATGAGGATGCTTTCAAAGTACTTGTTGAAGAAGCAAGAATGAAAGCAAAATCAGTTAAGCGTGACGGTGCTGAAACAGACTGGAGAAATTCAGGTGTTTCATTTAAGGATATCGCAAAAACTGACTTTACAGGATACACAGAAAACAATACAGATGCAACTGTTGTAGCACTTGTTACAAATGGTGAAAGAGTAGATTTTGTTGAATCAGGAGATGCAATTCTCGTTCTTAACAAGACATCTTTCTATGCTGAAAGTGGTGGACAAGTAGGTGACACTGGTGTTATCACAATTGGTGACAGCACATTTGAGGTAACTAACACAACAAAGGATGCTGACGGTGTAGTTCTTCATCACGGTGTGCTTCTCGGTGATGCTGTTAAAGTTGGTGACACAGTAACAACTGTTTACAATGAAGAAAACAGAAAAGCAATTATGAGAAATCATACTGCTGCTCATCTTCTTCAGGCAGCACTCCGTACTGTTCTCGGTACTCATGTTGAACAGGCTGGTCAGCTTGTAGATAGCAATGAAGTTCGTTTTGACTTTACTCACTTTACAGGTATGACAGGTGAAGAACTTAAAAAGGTTGAAGACCTTGTTAACGAAGAAATCCTTAATGCAACCCAAATGCTTATCAAGGAAATGCCTATTGATGAAGCAAAGGCAATGGGTGCTATGGCACTTTTCGGTGAAAAGTACGGAGATGTTGTTCGTGTTGTTAAAGCAGGTGACTTCTCAACAGAACTTTGTGGTGGTACTCACGTTGACAATACTGGCAAAATCGGTCTTTTCAAGATTGTTTCTGAATCATCAGTTGCAGCAGGTGTTAGAAGAATTCAAGCTGTAACAGGTAAGAATGTTCTTAAATACATTGATGAAAAGAATGAGCTTCTTTTCGCTACTGCAGAATGTTTCAAGGTTGGTAATGTATCTGCACTTCCACAAAAGGCAGTTGCTATTGCAAACGACCTCAAGGCAAAGGATAAGGAAATCGCAGTACTTAAAGCAGAAATTAATTCATTCAAGACTGCTGATATTATGTCAGATGCAGTTGATGTAAACGGTGTTAAGCTTGTTGTATTCTATGCAGGTGAGCTTGATGCTAACGGACTTCGTTCTATGGCTGAAACAGCAAGAGATTCTGCACCAAACACAGTTGCCGTTATTGCAGGTTCAAATGCTGAAAAGGGTACTGCTTCATTTGCTTGTGCTTGTGGCAAGGATGCAATCGCAAACGGTGCTCACGCAGGTAACATTGTCCGTGAGGTTGCTAAGATTGCAGGCGGCACAGGTGGTGGTAAGCCTGATATGGCTATGGCTGGTGGTAAGGATATTTCAAAGATTGATGATGCTTTGAAATCTGCTGAAGAAATTTTAAAATCAATGCTTAAGTAAGGAGAAATCATTATGGATTGTCTTTTTTGTAAAATAGCAAACGGTGAAATTCCATCAAAAAAGGTTTATGAGGACGATAAAATCCTTGCATTCCGTGATATTGCTCCTCAGGCAGAAGTTCACGTACTTGTAATTCCAAAAGAGCATATTGCAAGTAGTGCGAATGATGTAAATGCAGAAAACTGTGAAACAATCGGATATCTTTTTTCAAAGATTCCTGAGATTGCTTCTCTTGAAGATGTTGATAGCTACAGAATTATCAACAACTGTGGTGATAAAGCAGGACAGACTGTAAAACACATTCATTTCCACATTTTAAGCGGAGATAACCTTTCAGAAAAAATGGTTTAAGGGGGAATTATCATTGAAAAGACCAATGGCTACAATCGGCTTTTCAATGCTTGTAACTTTCCTTGTTATTTCTAATATTACACATAAGATGACTATTGCTCTGTTAATCGGAGCAGTAGTCATTTTTTGCTGTTTTCTCATTTTTAAATCTCTGAGAAAATATCTTTCTGTTGTTTTTGCCCTGATTGGAGTGATTACATTTACACTATCCTTTGTTGGTGCTGAAAAGTATTATCTTGGAGAAGTCAAAGAATTTGAAAATGAGCAGACATTGACAGGTTTAGTATGCGAAACACCTACGGATTCTGATTACGCCTTTACATATATAATAAAACCCAATGGTAAAAACTATAAAATAAGATTTGTATCAGATGAAGATAATTACCTTGAAGAAGGAGATTGCGTAAAGCTTGTTGGTAAAAGAGCAGAAGTCTATGAAACTTCGGATTTCTTTGAAAATAGTCTTTCATCAAAGGTGTACTTTACATTTTTTGGTAGTGATGGATGTAATCTTTATAAAACAGGTGAAGTGGATTGGTATTATAAAAATGTGGGAGCAATAAAAAGAGGCTTTGTGGAAGTCATCACTCAATACCTTCCCGGAAGAAATGGCGCAATAGCAACAGCAATGACAATAGGGGACAAATCGGAATTAGACAGAAAAGTAATAAATAACTTCAATTATTGCGGTACATCTCATTTGCTCGTCATTTCAGGTCTTCATATTACATTATGGTCTTTGGGAATTATCAGGTTTTTATATAAATTCCCAAAATTAAGAAGAAAAGCACCTTTTATAGGCATATTTACCTTGCTGATTTATGCATCAATAACGGGATTCAGTGTTTCAGTGATACGAGCAGGAGCTATGGTCGGTGCAGTACTTTTGGCAAAGTTGTTTAATCGTGATGCGGACAGTATCAATTCTATAGGACTGGCACTTGTTTTTATTCTTCTTGTTAATCCCTTCGCAGCATTTTCAGCTGCGTTATGGTTGAGTTTTCTTTCAACTTTGGCAATGCTTGTTTATTCAGGTAAAATTAAGGCATGGATAAATGAAAAAACAAAAGGGAAAGCCATTTTTGAAAAGCCTTTATTTGATTTGATAAGTACAACTGTTTCAATCAGTTTTTCTACGGCGATATTCACATTGCCGGTGTTTATCTTTAAATTAAGAATGCTGTCCGTAGTGTCAGTTCTCACAAATTTTCTTATGGTTGACTTGGCAATGATTATGATGGTTTGCACAGTTGGTGGTGTGGTTTTTCACTGTCTTTATATGAAACCGTTTGCACATCTTTGTTTTATGATATCGGGAGTAATAGGTGAGTTTTTACATTTTGTTGCTGAAAAGATTGGTGTGGCAGAGTGGTCTACTATTTCGTTGAGTCATAAATATTATGAATACTTTTTTATTCTTTTGATTGTAGGAGTTTTAGCAGTATTTATTACAGAAAAATATAAAATTCATATTATAAAGCATACTACGACAGTTTTGATAGTTGTATTTGTGATACTTGCCACTTATTGTACGATGTATGATTATAATAATGTGTCAGTTGAAATTGCTGCAACTGAGAATAATCCGATTGTTATGGTTAATTACAATGGGAAATCAATACTGATTGGTACACAGAAAAAGAAATATATTGATGAGATGACTAACGTGTTGAACAAATATAATAAGAAGCACCCTGATGTACTTGTAGTGATAGAAAAAGAAAACAGGACAGTGTCGGAAATAATAAATTTCTATGATAACTTTGGCATTACAGACACATATTTTCGCAATAAGGCACCGCAGATTTTTGAGGAGAATGCAAAAAGCAATGTGAGTAGCTTGAAAATTAACAACAATGTGAGTGTTGATTTAACAGGGGATAATATCATTAAAATAACATCTAAAGGGAAAAATGTTATAATCACAGATTATCAAAATACGGAAAATCTATTTGAAAACATAAAAGAATGTGATATAATTATTGTATATGGGAAAAATTCAGAAAAACTGAGTGAGACAGAGAAAGCTTTTCAGGTGATTTCACTCAAAGAATCTGAAAAAATATCTCTCTGTTTGTAGATGTAGGAGAAGGAAAATGGCGCTGATTTATGAGGCAGATTTAAAAAGACAGATTAAAGACAGAAGTATGTCAAATTGCTATCTGTTTTACGGAAGTGAAGACTATCTCAAACAGTTTTATGCTGAAAAAATATGTAAAACTTTTGTAACACCGGGCAGTGAGACTTTTAGTCTGCGAAAATATGACGGAAAAGAAAACACCCTCGGTGACGTGATGGAGGGTGCACAGAGTATGCCGTTTATGAGTGAATACTGTGTGGTAATTGCTCGTGATTTTCCTCTTGATGCGTTAAACGGTGATGATAAAGACACTTTGATTTCATTTCTTGAAAATACTCCTGATACTACCATTACAATTTTTTGGATGGATAGTATAGATGTTCAACCCAAAATCGCAAAGTGGAAATGGATAGTTGATAAATTTAATGAGTGTGCAACCGTGGTTGAATTCCAACAACCAACGGGCAGAATTCTTCTGAAGCTTTTGTGCGCCTATGCCTCAAAGCAAGGTTGTGTTATGAGCGAAAATACAGCATCATACCTTGTTGAAATAGTCGGTGACGGATTAAACACCCTGTTCAATGAAATTCAGAAAGCCGCTAATTTTGCTGGCCGGGGAAATGAAATTACCCGTAAATGTATAGATGGAGTGGCTGTTCGTTCACTTGAGGCAAAAATTTTTGATTTGTCAAAACTTGTTCTAAATCAAAACCCTCAGGGGGCACTTGAATTATTGCATATCCTTATGCTGCAAAAGGCAGAGCCTATTGATGTTTTCGGTGTAATTTTAATGTCCTTTGTTGACATTTATCGTGTGAAGGTTTCAACCTCGGGAGGAGAGGGAGTTCTTCATCCTGCCAAAATATTTGATTACAGAAATAAAGATTTTCGTTTGAAAAATGCCGATAAGTTCGCAAAAAAGATTTCTATGGAACAGTTGCGTGAGTGCCTTGATTGCTTTGCAGAGAGTGACAGAGCATTGAAAAGTACAGCGCAGAATGGTGAACTTATACTTGAAAAACTTATAGTGAAGATTTCACTTATATTAGCAAGGTGAAAACTGTGATAAAAATAAATGAAGCAGTAATAGTAGAAGGAAAATATGACAAAATCAAGTTGTCAGGCGTTCTTGATACAGTGATTATAGAAACTGATGGTTTTGCTGTTTTCAAGGATAAGGAAAAGCAAAAGCTTATACGTTTTCTTGCTGAAAAACAGGGTATAGTCATAATGACCGACAGTGACTCGGCAGGATTTAAAATTCGCTCTTTTATAAAAGGAATAACAAAAAGCGAAAATGTGAAAAATGTATATATGCCTGATGTTTATGGTAAAGAGAAAAGAAAAACAGAGGCGTCAAAGGAAGGAAAACTTGGCGTTGAAGGAATGGATGTAAGAGTTATTATAGAGGCTTTGGAAAAATCTGGCGTCTTATATAGTCAGAACGATAAAAAGCAATCTCGTGAAATTACTCACACTGACTTTTTTGAGGATGGTGTCAGTGGAGGAGAAAATAGTAGTCATATTCGAAAGATGTTGGCGAAGGAATTGGATTTGCCGGAAAAAATCAGTTCGTCCTCTCTGCTTAAAATCATAAATTCATATATGACTTATGAAGAATACAAACAGGCAATAAAAAAGGTGACTAGTTTGTAAATTTTGGAAATTTTGTGTTTTCAAATTGATTAAATTGTGATATAATTAATTACCTTTTTAGAAAAATTATAAATTCGAGGTATTCAATATGGAAGTGAGAAGTCGATTTCCTATAAACGAACCATTTTATGATGTTCGTTATATAAGAGATTTTAAGGACTTGATTGACCAGAGTGAAAGACTTTATTCTGAACGTCCTGCATACAAATTAAGAAATAAGGATGCTGTCTACTATGAGGTTACTTATAGTAGTTTTCGTCATTCCATAAATTATCTTGCAAATAGTCTTATAAAGGATAAGTATGAAAGAGCTCATATTGCAGTTGTAGGTGTTAATTCATATAACTGGTCAGTAACATACCTCGGTGTTACTTGCAGTAATAATATTATTGTACCTATCGACAAAGAACTGACGACTGAAAATATGTTGGATGTTATCAAGGATTCAGATGCGACTGTCCTTTTTGGTGATAAGAAATATATTAAGAAGCTTTATGCTTATAAAGATCAGCTTCCGGAAGGTTTCAGATTTATTTCTTTTGAAGAAGTTGAAATCGATGGTGTTGATTGCTTTGAGGATTACATTGAAGTCGGCAGAAAACTTTATAAGAGCGGAAAAGAATATCTTGAAAAGATAACTGTTGACCCGGATGCCACAACAGCAATTCTTTTCACATCCGGTACAACAGGTGTTTCAAAGGGTGTTTGCCTGAGTCAGAAAAATATCTGTTCAGTTGTTATGGGTGCGGCAGGATGTATTAAGGTTACTCCAGAAGACCAACTCCTTTCCGTTCTTCCAATTCATCACACATACGAATGCACTGTTGGATTTCTTTATATTATTTATTCAGGTGCTTGTATAGGCTTTAATCAGGGACTTCGTTATATTACAAGAGATTTTCAGGAAATTAAACCTACTTGTTTCATAACTGTTCCGCTTCTCATTGAAAAAGTTCATGCAAAAATCATGAAAAAGATGGAAGAAAAAACAGCAGGTAAATTGGTGTTCAAACTTGGTAAATATGCATCCAAGGCAAGCCGAGCAATGCGTATCAAGGGCATTGACAGAAAAATTTTCGCAGAAGTTATTGAAACCTTTGGCGGAAGACTCCGTCTTATTGTAACAGGTGCTGCTGCTATTGACCCACGAGTTGCAGAGGACTTTATGCATATGGGTATTGATGTTTATATCGGATATGGTCTTACTGAATGTGCTCCTTTGGTTGCTTGTAACAATGACAGACTTATGCTCCCTGATTCAATCGGTACTCCTATGCCGGGAGCAGAGGTGGCAATTTATAACCCTGATGCATTGGGCGTTGGTGAAATCTGGGTAAGAGGACCAATGGTTATGAACGGATACTATAAAAATCCGGAAGCAACTGCTCAGGTTATTACTCCTGAGGGATGGTTCAGGACAGGGGATATTGGTACTTGTGACCGTCATAATTGTTATAAGATTACAGGTAGAAGTAAAAATGTTATTGTTACCAAGAATGGTAAGAATATTTTCCCTGAAGAGGTTGAACTTTATCTCAATACCAACCCTGTTATTGAGGAAAGTATAGTTTTTGCAGACGATGTTGATGATGAAACATTGGTAAGTGCAATGATTTATCCTAACTTTGAGCAAATTAAAAACAATCTTAAGCGTCAGGATATTACAAAGGAAGATGTTCAGAAAACTGTTGACGAAGCAGTCAAGGATGTAAACAAAAAACTTCCTAAATACAAAAAAATCAGAAGCTATGATATAAGTGAAACTGAGTTTGAAAAAACTACTACAAAGAAAATCAAACGTCAGGTTAATATTGATAAGAAAAAAGAAAAACAAGCAGAAGAAAAAACAGAGGAATAATAAAGATGATTTTAGGTCACGATAAAAATGAAAACTATTCAAACGGATTATCTGTATTGGTGGTTATGGCATCACCAAGAAAAACAGGATTTACTGCAAAACTTGTTGGTAGCCTTTTACAGGAATTCCCTAAAGGTACAGAATTTGAGGTAGTGAATCTTTATGAATTAAATCCGACTCCTTGTAATGCCTGTGGTTATTGCAAGACAGGTAATGGTTGCTCAAAGAAGGATTTGGAGGATTTTCTCAAGAAGTTTGAAACAACAGATGTAATAGTTTTTGCTACACCGATTTACTTTATGGGTGTACCGGCTCCGTTCAAAGCACTCATTGACCGATTTCAGCGTTATTATGAGGCTCGTTTCCGTCGCAATATGAGAAATCCTATCGAAAAGCATCGTAAGGCAGTACTTATTGTAACAAGCGGCAGTGATGGTGAAATAGGTTTTGAGGTAATCAAGCATCAGCTTTTACAAGCGGTTTCAGTGCTTAATATTGAAATGTGTGGTGCAATGCTTGCTCGAAATACAGATAAGTGCGGTGTTGACCAGAATGATATTGATAAAGCAAGAGCTTTATATTGGAAGGTGAGATAATTATGGCAGTTATAAAAGTAGATTTAAACAATTTTGCACAAGAAGTTTTGAAATCGGAAAAACCCGTGCTTCTTGATATGTATGCGGATTGGTGCGGACCATGTATGATGATGGCACC
>JAZNTF010000158.1:0-6171 GCA_045591625.1 Candidatus Fimenecus sp. | reverse complement strand
ACGATCCGACTTAAGAAATTCGTTATATATTTACATATATTTTACAAATAAAAATTGACTTAAAATAAAATAGGCTCCCCTTCTCAGGGGAGATGTCACGTAATGACTGAGGGGTAGTCAGTTTCTGTATTAACGATCTCTCCCTCCGTCACCTTACGGTGCCACCTCCCTCGTCAGAGGGAGGCAATAATTGTTCTCTTAAAAGAGTTTGCTTGCATTGATGATGTCTTCGTTTGTGACTTTGCCTGTTGAAATTGCATTGACTACTTTTTCTGCTTCGGCAGTTATATCACTATATGGTGAGTTGAGTTTGTTGTTTACATATTCTGCAAGGCTTTCACCATTGTAGATGGCATTCTGTACTCTCTTATTACCGTATTTATCGAAGAATGTTCCGTTTTCGTAATATGCGGAAGTTTCTATTACATTTTCACATTCACCATTATACTGTGGAATATTGAGCTTTGAAATTGCATAGTAGTTTGCATCGGTTTCTTTTGCAGTTGTGAAAATTTGCTTTTCATTTTCTTCTGCATATTTTTTAAGAACAAATGCAGTTTCTGTTGAAACTTTTCCACCAATTACGATTGTATCAAGCTCCAGTAATTCATCAAAATCAGTTGTCTTATTCTGTTCGTTAAGTACGCTGAAACGACCGCCTTTACAGAGAATACCGTTATCAACAGGTAATGCTCGGGTAACAGTTGAGCCGATGTAACGAAAATCTACTGAACAAAGGTTTGAGCAGTTCGTACAAATGCTGATTTTTGAGTTTTCCTTAACGGGAACGCTCTTTGTAAATGAGGTTTTTTCGCGTAATGCACCTGTCGGACAAAGTGCAACACACTGACCGCAAGCAATACAAGCAGTTTCTTTGAGTGGTTTTCCCAATTCAGGCTCAACAAAAGTATTGAAACCACGATTGATAAGACCGATTGCAGATTTGCCCATTACTTCTTCACATACTCTTACACAAAGTCCGCAAAGGATACATTTGTCTGTATTTCGAGCTATAAGGTCATTTGCATTTTCCTGATTACGGTTATGCTTTTCCCCTGCAAATCTTGATGGTTTTACATCATAGTCATTAGCATAAGTAATAAGTTTACATTCGAAATAATCGTGACAACCACATTCAAGGCAACGGTTTGCTTCCTTTTTAGCCATTTCCTCTGTAAAGCCGAAATTAACTTCTTTAAAGTTTGTTTTTCGGTCAGCAGGTGCCATATGTGGCATTTTAGCACGAGCAACTTTTTCAAATTTTGAATAGTCGATTGATTTACTGTCACGCTCAACGAAATATGGCTTTTTATAGCCTACTGTTTCACCGTTTAAGTATCTGTCAATAACAACCGATGCTTTTTGTGCCTCACCGATTGCTGCGATAGCAATATCAGCACCCTTATTTGTAGCATCACCTACTGCGAACACACCATCGAGTGATGTTGTAAATCTACTTTCGTCTGCTGAAATTGTGTTTTTACGAGTTGCTTCAAGAGTTTCAAAGCCGTTGAGATTAGGATACTGACCGATTGCCATAATAACAGAATCAAGCTCGATTGCTTCGGTTGCACCTTCGATTGCAACAGGTCTGCGACGACCACTTTCATCAGGCTCACCAAGTTCCATTTTTTGAAGGATTACGCCGTTGAGTTTTCCGTTTTCACCTGTAAATTCAATAGGGTTTGTAAGGAATTTATATACTACTCCCTCTTCTTCTGACTCAAGAATTTCCTGAGGGTCAGCAGGCATCTCGTCCTTTGTTCGACGATAGATAACATAAACATTTTCTGCACCAAGACGAACCGCAACACGACAAGCATCCATAGCAGTATTACCGCCACCACAGACAGCAACATTTTTGCCAATTTCAGGTTTGTTACCAAGGGCTACTTCACGAAGGAAGTCGATACCACCCCATACGCCTTCAAGTTCTTCGCCCTGAACTCGCATTTTGCTACTGTTCCAAGCACCGATTGCCACAAGAGTTGCATCAAAATCGTCTTTAATTTCTTCGAATGTGATGTCTTTACCGATATTTATGTTATTTATGAGTGTAACACCCATATCTTCGATAAGTTTAATTTCCTTATCAAGAACAGCCTTTGGAAGACGGTATTCAGGGATACCGTAACGGAGCATACCACCCATTTGTGGCATCTGTTCAAACACAGTTACACTGTGACCGTTTTTACGAAGGAAATACGCTGCCGTAAGACCTGCAGGACCACCACCGATAACTGCAACCTTTTTGTTTGTGTCAGGCTCGATTTCAGGAATATATGTATCCCCTAACAAATCCATATCCGCAACAAAGCTTTTAAGGAATGCGATTGAAATCGGTTCATCAACATATTGTCTGCGACATTGTTTTTCACAAGGATGAGGACAAATTCTGCCGATTGATGCAGGAAGTGGCAATTTTTCTTTAATAAGTTTAACTGCCTCAGTATATTCACCGTTAGCAATAAGACCTACATATCCCTGGCAGTCTGTACCTGCAGGACAAGCCTTGCTGCAAGGTGCAACACAGTCACCTGTATGGTCAGAAAGAAGAAGTTCAAGAGTAACCTTACGAGATGCCTTTACTCTTTCAGTTTGAGTATGTACTACCATACCATCATTTACTTTTGTTGAACAAGCACGGAGAAGTTTAGGAATACCCTCCACCTCAACTGTACAAAGTCCGCAAGCACCGTAAAGTTCAACTCTGCCATCATAACAGAGATTAGGAATTTTTATTCCGTTCTGTGTAGCAACATTGAGTATTGTTGAGCCTTCTTGTGCTTCTATCTTTTTTCCGTCAATAGTTAATGTAATACTCAATTATTTCACCTCCACAGCATTAAAGCGACAAACTGATACACAGTTACCGCACTTGATACATTGAGCCATATCAATCTTATGAGGATTTTTAACTGTACCGCTGATTGCACCGACAGGACATTTTTTCGCACAGAGTGTACAGCCTTTACAAGCATCAGCATTAATTTCGTAACGAAGAAGATTTATACATTCATGTGCAGTACATTTTTTATCTACAATATGCTCAACATATTCGTGTTTAAAGTATTTTAAAGTTGTAAGTACAGGGTTTGGTGCTGTCTGTCCAAGTCCGCACAATGCACCATCCTTGATTGCAAGGCAAAGTTCCTCGAGTAATTCAATATCGTCTTCCTTACCATTACCCTCTGTAATACGAGTAAGGATTTCAAGCATTCTCTTTGTGCCAAGACGACAATGAACACATTTACCGCAAGATTCTTTTGCAGTAAAGTCAAGGAAGAAACGAGCCATTTCAACCATACAAGTGCTATCGTCCATAACAACCATACCACCTGAACCCATAATGGCACCTGTTGCTGAAAGTGCCTTATAATCAATTACGGTATCAAGTAATTCTTCAGGGATACAGCCGCCTGATGGGCCACCCATCTGTACTGCCTTAAAGTTTTTATCATTTTTGATACCGCCACCGATATCAAATATAACATCACGGAGAGTTTTACCCATTGGGATTTCAACAAGTCCACCACGTTTGATTTTACCTGTAAGTGCAAAAACCTTTGTGCCCTTACTATTTTCTGTTCCCATTGCCGAGAATGCATTACCGCCATTAAGGATAATCCAGCTTACATTTGAAAAGGTTTCAACATTGTTGATATTTGATGGTTTGTGCCAATAGCCTGACTGTGCAGGGAATGGAGGTTTAAGACGAGGCATACCACGAGAACCCTCGAGAGATTCTATAAGTGCAGTTTCTTCACCACAAACAAATGCTCCTGCACCTGCTTTGATTCTGAAATCACAAGAGAAGTCTGTGCCCAAAATATTCTGACCGATAAAACCTTTTGCCTTTGCCTGGTCAATTGCATTCTGGAGTCTGCGGATAGCAAGTGGATATTCAGCACGGACATATACGATTGCTTCGCTTGCACCGATAGCATAAGCACCTATAAGCATACCTTCAATAAGGTTATGAGGGTCGCCCTCAATAACTGCTCTGTCCATAAATGCACCCGGGTCACCTTCGTCAGCATTACAGATAAGATATTTCTTGTCACCTGTTGACTGACGAGCAGCATTCCACTTGAACCAAGTCGGGAAGCCTGCGCCACCACGACCCGCAAGACCTGAAGTCTTGATTTCTTCAATTACATCTTCAGGTGACATAGTTGTAAGTACTTTATTGAGTGCTTTATATCCGTCGTCATTTGTATAATCTTCAATAATTTCAGGGTTAATAATACCACAGTGGCGAAGTGCAATTCTTGTCTGTTTATCCAAAAATTGTTTGTCATCATCTGAAATCTCAAAATCCTTAATTGATAATAAATCGTTATTATTTATTGCTGTTGCGATTTTTCCTGCTATTTCACCATTGACTTTTACAAATCTGTGAAGACCGTCATCAGCATATACGTCAACGATAGGTTCAAGGTAACACATACCTATACAACCCGTCACTGTCAACTGGTTTTTATTCAAATCAAGGGTGGAATTAAGAGTGTCATAAGCCTTCATAGCACCTGCAGCAATACCGCAACTGCCCTGACCAACTGCAATTTTCATTATTCTTCCTCCCCTGCTTTTTCTTGTAACTCTTTAAAAATAGAAACAGCTTTTTCAGGTGTTAATGAGCCATATGTGTCATCATTAATCATCATAACGGGTGAAAGACTGCAACAACCAAGACAAGCAACATTCTTTAAAGTAAAAAGACCATCTTCTGTTGTTTCGCCGTCTTTAATTCCAAGATATTCGTTAATTACCTTTTCAATCTGTAATGAGCCATTAACATGACAAGCTGTACCCTGACAAAGCATAATGAGATATTTACCCACAGGCTGTAAACGGAACTGTGAATAGAATGTTGCAACACCCATAATTTTAGTTACTTTAATGCCTGTTCTCTGTGAGATATGTAAAATAACTTCAACAGGAAGATAACCATAAATTTCCTGTGCATTTTGTAATATAGTAATAAGACTTCCGGGAACAGTTGCATATTTTTCAAGGCAAGGTTCAAGAAGTGAAAAATCCGTCGTATTCTGACAATTACAACTCATAATATACCTCCAAATGCGTTAAAAACATCTATCATATATAATAATACAAATTACCCTATTTTTCAATTAGAATTTTCTTGTAATTTCATCAAAAAAATTGTCGACTTTAACAGCAAAAAAGTGTATAATACACATATAATAAATTCAAAAGCAGAATTGAGGTATAAGATTGAAGAAGTATTTGTACGAAATGCATTTTCACACCAAAAACACAAGCAACTGTGCCAATGTAAAAGCTGAAGTTGCTGTTGAAGAATATATCAAAGCAGGTTATGACGGAATTATTGTAACCGACCATTTAAGTCCGTCAACATTTATGAAATATGGTAGAGAACTTTTACCCTGGAAGAAAAAGATTGACTTTTTCCTTCGAGGATATAAGGCTGCTAAGAAAACTGCAAACGGCAGAATTCCTGTGCTTTTAGGTATGGAGCTTCGTTTTAATACAAGTGAAGGTGATAACGATTATCTCGTTTACGGAATTACTGAAGAATTTTTATATTCTCATCCTGAAATTCTTAATCTTAACAGCAAAAAGTTCTATGAACTTTGTCAAGAAAATGGATTTTTAGTATTTCAGGCACATCCGTTCAGAATTGGTATGAAAGTGACTAATCCAAAATATCTTGATGGCGTTGAAATTTTCAATGGTAACCCACGACATAATTCAAGTAATGATATTGCAGAAATGTGGGCAAAAAAATATGACCTTTTGGTCACATCAGGTTCAGATTATCACGAAATTGGTGATTTAGGCACAGGCGGAATATGGTTTAATAAAGTGATTAATGATAATAAAACATTGGTTGAAGAATTAATTAACAAAGATTATGAAATAAAAAGAACATAAAGTAAAACTGAGGAAGCAAAAAAAATCTTCCTCAGTTATTTTTTAAACAGAAAAACGAAGCCTCTTTTCTGCACAAGTCCAGTAAAAACGGACAATAGAAAAAAGAACCCTCCTATGGTAGAATAAAACTAACATAGGAGGAATTTTTATGCGCAGAAGTTACAGACACATAAAAGAATACGAAAAAGAAATATTGGAATTAAAAGAACAAGGAATGACATTGCGAGAAATTGGCAAGAAATATGGATTTAC
>JAZNTF010000157.1:0-13180 GCA_045591625.1 Candidatus Fimenecus sp. | reverse complement strand
GGCAAACTTTCGACAACTGAATTTGAATATTTAATCTGCAACAGAAATGATGAAATTGCAGAATTTCTTAAAAACGAAGCTGTAAAAAAACGAAAAGAAGTTTATGGAAACACCGTTTTTATCCGTGGACTTATTGAAATCAGCAATATCTGCAAAAATGACTGCCTATATTGTGGAATAAGAGCATCTAACAAAGAATGTGACAGATACAGACTTACAAAAGAAGAGATACTTTCTTGTTGTGAAGAAGGTTATTCCTTGGGCTTCCGTACCTTTGTAATGCAAGGTGGAGAAGATTTGCATTTTACTGATGAATTACTTTGTGACATTATCGGTGAAATCAAGAAAAAATATCCTGATTGTGCAATAACTCTTTCATTAGGAGAGCGAACTTTTGAAAGTTATCAAAAACTTTATAATGCAGGTGCAGACAGATACCTTCTCCGTCATGAAACTGCTGATGAAGAACACTATAACAAACTGCATCCACAGAAAATGAGTTACAAAACCCGAATGGAATGTCTTAAAAATTTAAAAGAAATCGGATTCCAGACAGGCTGTGGCTTTATGGTAGGCTCACCCTATCAGACAACAGAAAATCTTGCAAAGGATTTGAAATTCATTGAGGATTTTTCACCTGAGATGTGTGGTATTGGCCCATTCATCCCACATAAGGCAACCGGATTCAGAGATTTTCCGTCAGGAGATGTGGATTTAACCTGTTTCCTGTTATCTGTTATAAGACTTATAAAACCAACTATTCTGCTCCCTGCAACAACTGCATTGGGTACAGCAGAGCAAGGTGGTCGGGAAAAAGGAATTCTATGTGGTGCAAATGTCATAATGCCGAATCTTTCACCACACAGTGTTCGTGAAAAATATGAGCTTTATAACAACAAGTTAATCAGCGGAAACGAATCTGCACAGGAAATTGAAAATCTTAAAAATAGTATGAAAAATATCGGCTACGAAATTGTAACAGACCGAGGGGATATAAAGGAGAATTAATATGGCATACAATCCAAAATCATTAAAGGCTGAAGAATTTATCAGTGATGAAGAAATATTAGCGACTCTCGAGTATGCTGAACAGAATAAGCATAACAAGGAGTTAATCGAAGAAATTTTAGAAAAGGCAAGACCAAAGAAAACAGAAGAAGGCACAATTTGTGCAGGACTTTCTCACAGAGAAGCTGCAGTATTGCTTTTGTGTGACCTTCCTGATATGAATGATAGACTTTTCAAGCTTGCAGAAGAAATCAAGCTTGCATTTTACGGCAACCGTATTGTAATGTTTGCACCACTTTACCTTTCAAACTATTGTGTAAACGGTTGTGTTTACTGTCCATATCATTATCAGAATAAGAATATCTGCCGTAAAAAGCTTACACAGGAAGAAGTTCGTAACGAGGTTATCGCGCTTCAGGATATGGGACATAAGCGTCTTGCTATTGAAGCAGGTGAAGACCCTGTAAACAACCCAATCGAATATATCCTTGAATGTATCGACACAATTTACAGCATCAAGCATAAAAATGGTGCAATCCGTCGAGTTAATGTAAATATTGCAGCAACAACAGTTGAAAATTACAGAAAACTTAAGGATGCGGGAATCGGCACATACATTCTTTTCCAGGAAACATATCATAAGGAAAGCTACGAAAAGCTTCATCCAACAGGACCAAAGCATAACTATGCATATCACACAGAGGCAATGGACAGAGCTATGGAAGGCGGCATTGACGACGTTGGTCTTGGTGTTCTTTTCGGACTTGAGCTCTACAAATATGAATTTGTTGGTCTTATGATGCATGCTGAACACCTTGAAGCAGTTCACGGTGTTGGTCCTCATACAATCAGTGTTCCTCGAATCAAAAAAGCAGACGACATTGACCCAACAGCATTTGATAATTCAATTTCAGATGAAATGTTTGAAAAGATTATTGCTTGTATCCGTATTGCAGTTCCATATACAGGTATGATTATCTCAACAAGAGAATCAGAAGAGGTTCGTGGCAGAGCACTTAATATGGGTATTTCGCAAATCAGCGGTGCTTCACGTACATCAGTCGGTGGTTATACAGAAGAAGAACGTCCTCACGATTCAGAGCAGTTTGATGTTTCTGACCAGAGAACTCTTGATGAGGTTGTTCGTTGGCTTATGGAAAAAGGTCATATTCCGTCATTCTGTACTGCATGTTACAGAGAAGGCAGAACAGGTGACAGATTTATGACTCTTTGCAAAAATGGTCAGATTCAGAACTGCTGTCATCCGAATGCACTTATGACACTTACTGAATTCCTTGTTGACTATGCAAGTGAAGAAACAAAGAAAATCGGTTTTGAATTGATTGAAAAGGAATTGCAAAAGGTACCAAATCCAAAGGCAAGAGAAATTGCAATTCAGAATGTAAGAGATATTAAGGCGTCAAACAGACGAGATTTCAGATTCTAAGGTGATTTTATGAGCTTGAATGATGTTGTATCAGCAGAAAGACTGCATATTGGCTTTTTCGGTCTTCGAAATGCAGGTAAATCAAGTGTTGTAAATGCAGTTACAGGTCAGGAAATGTCTTTGGTTTCTGATTTTAAAGGCACAACAACTGACCCTGTTAAAAAGGCTATGGAATTGTTGCCGTTAGGTCCAGTTGTAATTGTCGATACTCCCGGTATTGATGACGAAGGCGAATTAGGGTTAATGCGTGTCAAAAAGACAAAACAGGTACTTAATTACATCGATATTGCTGTTCTTGTTGTGGACGCAACAGTTGGTTTGCAGTCTTTTGACCGTGAAATGTTAGCTCTTTTTGACAAAAAGAAAATTCCTTTTGTAGTGGCATACAATAAGTCTGATTTGTTTGCAGAAAACGTGCAATTAGATGACAATACACTTCTTGTTAGTGCTAAAAATGGTACTAATATCAATGAACTTAAGAACAAAATTGCAAATGCTGTTAAAGTGCAGAATGAAAATAAAAGAGTCGTGGGTGATTTACTCCAAAAGGGTGATATAGTTGTTCTTGTAACTCCTATTGACTCTGCTGCACCAAAGGGCAGACTGATTTTACCGCAGCAAATGACAATCCGTGATGTTCTCGATTCAGGTGCAATCCCTGTCGTTACAAGGGAAACTGAGTTAGAAACAACACTCGATGCACTTAAAGAGCCACCGAAAATGGTTATAACTGACTCACAGGCATTTGGTTTTGTGTCAAAAATTGTAGGGGATATTCCTCTCACATCTTTTTCAATCCTTATGGCAAGGTATAAAGGAAGTCTTGAAAGTGCAATTGAGGGTGCAGAAAAAATGAAAAACCTCAATGACGGTGATACTATTCTCATTTCAGAGGGGTGTACTCATCACCGTCAATGTGGTGATATCGGCACACAAAAGCTTCCAAAATGGATTAAGGAATATTCGGGCAAGGAACTGAACTTCAAATTCACATCAGGTAAAGATTTTCCGGAGGATTTAACAGATATTTCTCATGTGGTTCATTGCGGAGGATGTATGCTGACAGAAAGAGAAATGCAGTACAGACGCCGATTTTGTGAAGAAAATAATGTGCCAATCACAAACTACGGCACAGCCATCGCCCAAATCAACGGAATATTGGAAAAAAGCCTGAAACCGATAAGATGAATATAAAAAATCAGCAGAGGAGACCAAAAATCTTCTCTGCTTTTTGTATAACTTATTTAATTTGTCTTTTTTGCTGTTTTGTGGGCTTTTTTCAGGGTGTTGGACAGTGGGATAATCAAAAATCCGAGGGCAAAGTTGCCGATTCCGTGGAGCAGGTCAAAATATAGTCCTGCGCCAATCCACGCCAACATTCCTTTAAAATCAAGACCAAACATAAGTGCCTGAGCAGGTGCATAGAGTATTCCGTAACACAGTCCGTGTAATGCACAGACAACGGAATAAACAGGAATGGCAACTTTTTTGCTCATTTTTTTAGGCAAGAGCATTGTGACTGCCCAAAGAATAGTCCATATATAAAGATACGGAATCCACCAAAGCCCGAAGCCGTTGAAAAGTCCGATTAAAAGCACGAAAACATATATTGGAATAAGGGCTTTTTTTCTGTACGTTATGGTGTACGTTATTGTGAGCATTCCAATAAAATGAATGTTGGGCAATGCATCTGTTATGTACTTTGAAATGAACATTATGACACCCAGCAGAGCGAAAACAACCAGATCAACTAACTGTTGATGTTTTTGATTTTTCATTATGCCTTTGTTGCCACAAATGAATATACTTCACCGTCTTTAATCGGAGTAGTATCAACACCTGAGGTAGCGTATTCACCGTTCACATAAAATGCCCAATAAGCACCGTCTTCGTTATAGTCATATTTCTGACCGTCAACTGTGTCAACCATAAGGCCATATTGACCAACTTCACCCGAAATGAGCTTCTGGTTTACCAGTGCTTCACCAACATTTTTTTCTGTGGTGTACTTAACCTCAAATTCCTTTTTTGTGCCGTCAAGCTCTGTCACTTCAAAAGTGAAGACCTTTTCCGCAACTTCCTGCTGATTTTGTGAGGTTTGAGGGGTTTCCTCACCTTGCTTTTGTCCGCATCCTGCAAACACAAGTACCATGGCCGCAACAAGTACCAATGAAAGAACAGAGCGGAAATTGTTTTTAATAATTTCTTTCATACTGTTTCTCTCCTTTGAGATATTATATTTTTCTTGCAAAGGCTTTTCCATATATCAGTTACCGTGACAAAGAAAATTTCGATACCGAGTATTCCGACTTGCAAAATTCTCGATTTTTCACCTTCTCAAACAATTTGTTCAATGGCTTTCTCCTTTTGCGGCAAGGAGCGAAAAATCGTTTTCTGCTTACGGCGACGGACTCGTTCAGGAATTTCACCTGTTTCCTCGACATACCGAACCTTTACAGTGAGAATTTTATCACAAAACAGCATTAAAAGCAACTTGATTTATGAGAAAAATAATATTAAAATATAGTCAGAAAGTAGGGAATGATGAAAATGAATAAATACTCAAAATTACCGAAGGATTTTACATTTACAGCACATACAGGTTGTATGGGAACTGCACAGAACAGTTTGGAGTCAATTAAAGCCGGTGCGGAAAGCGGGGCATCCGTTGTGGAGTTTGATTTGCGATTTGCAAATGACGGTGAGCCTGTATTGTCTCATGACGAGCCTGTGGGCGGAGAGGTGACTCTGGACAAGGCGTTTGAATGTGTTTCACAATTTGATAATATCAAGGTGAATGTAGATATAAAAACCTGCGATGCCCTCGGAAAGGTTTATCCGTTGGCTCAGAAATACGGTATCGAAAAAAGAATTTTTTATACAGGTGTTCATGAAGGCTTTGTGGAATCAGTGAAAAAAGATAGTCCGGAAGTTCCATATTACCTTAATTTTAAGGTGAAATGGTGGAGAAAGAACAACGAAAAATACATTCTTTCAGTTGTTGACAAGGTAAAAGAAGCAGGAGCTGTAGGAATAAATTTCAAGTATACAGGTGCATCGGAAAAGCTTGTGAAGATTTTTCACGAAAAAGGTCTTTTAGTGTCAATCTGGACTGTGGATGACGAAAAAAACATGTATAAAATCCTTTCGTTTGCTCCCGATAATATCACTACAAGACACCCTGATAAATTAAGTGGAATTGTTAAAGGTTTTCAGTAAAATTTTCAATCGAATTTTGTAAAAATTATTGACTTTTTGTTAATTTAAGATTATATTTAACACATACCAAATAGGAGCAGTCTTCAGTGACTGCTCCAACTATATCTATCGGTTGGAAAGGGGATGCATAATTGAAAAACAAACCAATTATTATCGACCTCAAAAACATAAGCGTCAGCTTTGACGACCATAAAATTCTTGATAACATTAACCTTTATATCCGCGACGGTGAGTTTATCACCTTTTTAGGTCCATCAGGGTGTGGTAAAACTACAACCCTTCGTATTATTGCGGGATTTTTACAGCAGGATAGTGGCGATGTTATTTTCCAAGGAAAAAATATCAATGGTGTTCCTGCGTATAAGCGTCAGGTGAACACCGTTTTTCAGCGTTATGCCCTTTTTCCTCATCTAAATGTATATGAAAATATTGCGTTCGGTCTTCGTCAGAAGAAGTGGAAGGAAAAGGATATCAAAGACAAGGTAAGTGAGATGCTTACTCTTGTAAATCTCAAGGGCTTTGGCCCTCGTAAAATTGATTCACTTTCCGGTGGTCAGCAACAGCGTGTTGCTATTGCTCGTGCTTTGGCGGTGAATCCTCGAGTTGTGCTTCTTGACGAACCTTTGGGTGCACTTGACCTTAAGCTTCGTAAGGATATGCAGATTGAACTTAAAAATATTCAGCAGAAGCTTGGTATCACATTTATCTATGTTACCCATGACCAGGAAGAAGCTCTTTCAATGTCAGATACAGTTGTTGTTATGAATGAAGGTGTTATTCAGCAGATTGGCACACCGCTTGACATTTATAATGAGCCGAAAAATGCTTTTGTTGCTGACTTTATCGGTGAAAGTAATATTCTTGACGGTATTATGAAAGAGGACTTTACTGTTGAATTTAACGGAATTAAATTCCAGTGCGTTGACAAGGGATTTAAACATAATGAGCCTGTTGACGTTGTTATCCGTCCTGAGGATATTGACGTTGTTGCGCCTGAAAACGGTATGCTTCAGGGTACAGTAACATCTGTTACATTTAAAGGCGTTCATTATGAAATTATCGTTGATATTGATAACTTCAAGTGGATGATTCAGACAACAGAAAAAAGTGAAGTGGGAGATGTTATCGGCATTTCCATTGACCCTGACGAAATGCACGTTATGAAAAAATCACAGTATTCAGGTCTTTACGGTGACTATAGCTCATTTAGTGACGAATTTGACGAGCTTTCACAGGTTCAGGTGGGTGAGGAATAATGAAAAAGTCCTCATTCCTTCAGAAGGTGTCCAATGCACCTTATATGCTCTGGTCGGTGTTATTTATAGTAGCACCGCTCATAATGGTTGGTTATTATGCATTTACTGATGCTGATGGTAATTTCACATTTAACAATATTGCCCAGATTGGAGATTATACAACAACCTTTATTCTCTCAATTAGTTATGGTGCTGTTGCTACTGTGATTTGCCTTATTATTGCGTACCCTTTTGCCTATGCATTAGCACAGACTAAGGCTTCTTTTCAGCGTGTTGCAACAATGCTTGTAATGTTGCCGATGTGGATGAGCTTCCTTATTCGTACATATTCATGGATTACTATTTTAGGTGAATCAGGTGTAATCAACAGGTTTTTAGGAACATTTGGTATTGAACCTCTTAAAATGCTCAATACGGGTGGTGCTGTTATCCTTGGTATGGTTTATAACTTTTTACCATATATGATTTTGCCTTTATACACAGCACTTTCAAAAATGGATAATTCACTTGTTGAAGCAGCACAGGATTTGGGTTGCAATAAGTTGTATTGCCTTAGAAAAGTAATTTTCCCACTTTCAGTACCCGGTATAGCAAGTGGCGTAACTATGGTTTTCGTTCCTTGTGTAAGTACATTCTACATTACACAGAAATTGGGTGGCGGACAGATTACACTTATCGGTGACGTTATTGAGGGTCAGTTCCAGACTGCCTATAACTATAATCTCGGAGCGGCACTTTCACTTGTGCTTATGGTTATGATTTTAATCTGTCTTGGTGTGGTAAATTATTTTACCGATAGTGATGATGACGGAGGTGTGCTTATATGACAAAAACATCTCCTTTATCTAAGTTTTATTTAGCACTTGTTTTCGCGTTTCTGTATGCACCAATGGTTGTTATGATGGTGTTCTCTTTTAACGGAACAGAAAGCACATATATTTATGAAGGTTTTTCACTTCAGTGGTATGAAAAACTTTTCCACGACAAGGTGACTATGGATGCACTTAAAAATACAGTTGTATTGGCTGTGGTTTCAGCGGTTATTGCAACAGTGCTTGGTACTCTTGCGGCAGTCGGTATCAACTCAATGAGAAACAAGCACATTAAGTCATCTGTTATGACTGTTACAAATATTCCGATGATGAATCCTGAAATCGTAACAGGTATCTCAATGATGCTTTTGTTCGTGTTTGCAGGTGTAATGTTCAATAAACGCGATGTTCTGGGTTTCTGGACAATTCTTATTGCCCACGTCACATTCCAGTTGCCCTATGTTATTCTTTCGGTTTTACCAAAGCTTAAACAGACAGATAACAGAATTTATGAGGCTGCACAGGATTTGGGTTGTCCGCCATTACAGGCGTTCTTCAAGGTTGTTTTCCCTGCGATTTTACCGGGAATTATTTCAGGTGCGATTATGGCATTTACATTGTCGCTTGACGATTTTATAATCAGCTACTTTACAAACGGACCTGATTTCCAGACCTTGCCTATTCACATTTTCTCAATGACAAAAAAGAGAGTAAAACCGGATATGTATGCTCTTTCTACTCTTATATTTGTTGCAATGCTTGTGCTTCTTATCCTTATGAATGTGGCACAATCACGCTCTGATAAGAAGCAAAGACAAAAGCAAAAGGAGGATTCTTAATGAAAAAGTTTTTCTCCTTAATAATTGCGGTCTTAGTAATTTTATCTGTATTTGTAGTACCTGTTTCTGCAAAGGATGAAATTTTCTCAAAAGAAACAATTGAGTATTACAAAAACCTTGGTTTGCAAGGTACGGTTCTTAATGTGTATAACTGGGGCGAATATATTGATGATGAAGAGGTTGATGTAGTTACTGAATTCGAGCATCTTACAGGCTGTGATGTGAATTACACAACATTCGAGTCAAACGAAAATATGTATTCAAAGCTTTCCGGTGGCGGTGTCAGTTATGATATTATAATTCCATCTGATTATATGGTGGAGCGTGTTATTTCTGAAGATATGCTTCTTCCTATTGATTACAGTAATGTTCCTAATTTCACTAAGTATTTTGACAGTGAAAATTATGGTCATCTTATTGCAGACGGCATCGGTGATTATGCGGTTATTTACAATGTAGGAACAACAATTCTCATTTACAATAAGAATTTTGTAAAGGAGGAGCCTGACAGCTGGAATGTTCTTTGGGACGAACAGTATAAGGGCAAGATTCTGATGTTCAATAATCCTCGTGACTCCTTTGCTATTGCACAGTTCGTTTTGGGACAAAGCATCAATACAACTGAAAAATCTCAGTGGGATGCGGCTGCAGAGCTTTTGATGGAACAACGAAAAACAGTTAAGCCTGAATATGTAATGGACGAGGTTTTCATCAAAATGGAAAGTGGCGAATATGCCTTCGCAACTTACTATGCAGGTGACTATGAACTTATGGTGGAGAACAATCCGGATTTGGGATATGTATTTCCTAAAGAGGGTGTAAACACTTTTTATGATGCAATGTGTATTCCAAGTGCAGCACAGAATAAAAAGGGTGCAGAGGCATTTATCAACTTTATGTTAGAGCCTGAAATTGCCCATGCAAATGCAGAATATATTTATTATGCAACACCTAATAAGGCTGTTACAGGAAATCCTGATTACTCACTTGCTGACAGTGATGCGATTTACCCTGAGAATTTACAGAATACACAGGCATTTCATAATCTTCCGACGGATACCTTGCAGTATATGAATTCATTGTGGATGAAGGTTAAGGGTGAAAATGATGCTCAGGGACTTTATATCGGCTTTTTCTCTGTGATTGCAGTAGTTATGATAATCATAATTGCAAATATTTTAAAGAAAAAGCGTATGGCAAAATATTATAATGTATAGTATTAAAGGGACGGTTTACATCGTCCCTTTTTCTATGCTATAATACGAATGGTGAAAAATATGACAGAAAAACAAAAGCGATTTGATGAGTTGTCACAAAGAGCCAATGAGCGTGGATATACGGTCTTTTCCGATTTTTTAGGACTCTCCGAAATGTCGGAGCTTTGTGCTGTTCGTTTTCCTGTTCCTGCAACTTTATGGGGTGGATATGAAAATGCGGAAAGATGTGTTGCCTGTTTTGGTGACAGAGAATATTTTAATGATTATTCAGATTATCCCATTAAATGCATTCTTATAAAACCTGTTAATCAAAAATTTGCCGATAATCTTTCTCACCGTGATTTTTTAGGCTCACTTATGGGGCTTGGTATTCGTCGTGAGATGCTAGGGGATATAATTATCCATGAAAATTGCGGATATCTGTTCTGTCTCGAAAACATAACTGATTACATAATTGAAAATCTTACACAAGTAAGGCATACAACCGTAAAATGTGAAATTACAGAAAAAAATTCCTACAGATGTCTTGCCACAGCCTGAAAACAGAGAAATAATTGTATCGTCGGAAAGACTTGATGTAATCGTTTCAGCAATTTACAAAATGTCACGGAGTCAGGTGCTACCTCTTTTCAATACTGAAAAGGTCTTTGTGAATGGCGCTATCAAGACGAGCCCGTCCTTGAACATAAATGTTAATGACAAGGTCTCTGTTCGAGGATTCGGCAGATTTATTTATAAGGGCATTCTTCGTACCACAAAAAAAGACAGACTTGTTATAAGTGTTGAGGTGTTTTAGATGATTACAATGGAACAAAAGCTTCGTGATGTGAAACGGGATAAATCGGCCAATTTCTGGCTTGAAAATTATTCTTCCGTACCGGAGATAAACAGAGTTCTGCGTCTGATGAAGCCGTTTAAATTCAGTACACTTGCAAAAATTATTCCCGGTAATACTATAAAGGATTTAGTTGGATTTTTTAATGGTGAAGATGATGTTATTCCATTTGACGATCAACGCAGTATTTCGTTATGGAAAGAAAAGGATATTCCGCTTTATGATGGTGAAAGAAAGCCTTATATAGTTCCGTTTCTCTTAGAAAATAAAAAAGCTCCCGCTGTTGTAATTGCACCGGGAGGAGCGTATCTTCATGTTTGTATGGGGCATGAGGGTGTTGATATTGCAAAAAGATTTAATGAACTCGGTTTCCACGCTGTGATTGTATGCTATCGTACATCACCAAATCGTTATCCTTGTCCGCACCTTGATTTGATAAGAGCAATTCAGTCTATTCGTAATAATGCTGAAGAATGGGGTGTAATCGAAAATCAGATTATTGCTGTTGGCTTTTCAGCAGGTGGACATCTTGTTACAAGTGTCAGTGGTGTTCACGACGAATTAAGAGAAATGACAGGTGATTTAAGCCATATCAACGGAAAACCTGATGCAGTAATTGGTGGTTATCCGATGATTGACCTTAAATGTAAGGATTTCGGTATTACTTGTGATAAAATTTTACTTGGTAAAAATTATAGCAAAGAACTGTCGGATAAACTGAGTGTTCAAAATCTCATAAACGAAAATTATCCGCCAATGTTTCTGTTTTCAATGAAATATGACCCGATTGTACCTGCTGAAACAAACTGTCTTGTAGCAGAAAAGGTACTTAATGAGAAGAAAGTAGCGAATGAAGTACACATCTATCGCGGTAATGTTCACGGGTTTGCTCTTGCTGAGGGACTTGAAGCAGGACAATGGGTAAATCAGTCTATAGAATTCCTCAAAAAGAATAATGTGATATAACAAATGACCACTTGATTAAAATCAAGTGGTCTTCTTTATATTAGGATTTATAAAATTAAACTATATTTCTTTAATCTCATAAAAAGACCAAAATCGTTCACCGTTATCCTTTGTCTTGATTTTAGCGGTTATTTGTTTAGTTGAAAGATGTTCTCTGACAACACTATTGACATCATCATAGCAGAAATAATGCTTTACAGTAATTTGATATTTGCCATCAACAACTGGGTATTCTATAATGTCATATTCATCCCATCCGGCATCACCCAAACCGGTCATTATGCCTCGATAAACATAATCACCATACACATAACTGTCTTCTGAAACATAGCTTTCATCGAATTTTGCATTGAATACGTCTTCACAGAGCCATTTTACATTCTTTTTTGGAATTCTCAAATAACAATAGTATCCACCGAAATCATCGTACTCTGTGAACATTCTTTTCGGGTCTGGTTCGGTACCAAAGTATTTTTCTTCTCGGTCCCAGCAGTCTTCAGATGGATATCCTTCAAAGTAGTACATATATAAGGTGCTGAGCCCACCCGGAGTAGTAATCATGTTATCAACAAAGAAATCGGTTTTAAGAGTAGTACAGTTGAAATTGATTGGATAAATAATTGGTAATGTTGTTGTGAGTTCTTCGAAATCAGTTTCGTTTGCTTCAAGGAATTCAGGCTCTGTAACTTCTTCAACCTTTTCTGTAGTCTCATTATTATAATTAGTTGATTCTTCAGGAACAGTAGTGATTTCGGTAGGCTTGTTTTCATTAGCAAAGTATTTAACAGCGAAAATTGTTCCGATAACACCGGAAACGAGAAAAACAAAAACAAGTGCAAGAATTATAATAATTATAGCAATATTTTTGCCACTTTTCTTTTTCGTTGGACTATTTGTTGTTCGTTGTTGAGGTGTTGCATTTATTTTGATTTCTTCCTTCACAATATTTGGTTGCTGTATGATTTTTTTAGAATTATCCTCTTTTATTGGAGCTGTAAGTACAGCATTATTCTCTGCCGGAACAACAATAACTTCCTCTTCTGATAATGGCGTTGTAAGAATGTCATTGTCTTCTAGTGCCTGTGTGTTGATATCTTCCACAAGCATTCCCAATGAAACGGTTTGTTCCTGGAGGTCGATTGAAGGCGTTGAAGTTTTAGGTGAATCTATGGTTATGTTGGAAACTTGTGCTCCACAGATTGGGCAGAATTTCATACTTTCCTCTATTTTGTTTCCACATTTGTTACAGAACATATTCCGTCAGTCCTTTTCGTTTATTACTATTTTATTTAATGTTTTCTTTTGCTAAGAACCTTTACTGCACCAACAACCGATGGTGAAAGTATAATATTTATTACAAGTTCAAATATGAAATTTACACCTACAAGACCCACAATCATATAGGTGAATGCGTTTTCAAAGCCCATTCCTGATGCCCACTCCTTAATTGTGTCAAAAAAGAAAAGACGACAGCCTATAAGGAAAATTCCCGTGTTTGTCAAAGGTACAAGAATTGCTGAAATAATGACTGCAAAATAGGTGTTGACCTTTTTAAGCAGTTCAAAGGCAAATCCGCCAACC
>JAZNTF010000156.1:0-3861 GCA_045591625.1 Candidatus Fimenecus sp. | reverse complement strand
CCCCGCCGATTAGTTGGACCTGGAACATAGTGTTCAGCCCAAACAACATATATGTTGCAATATATTGTATGTTTATTTTAGCAAATTATTCACAGTTGGTCAATAGAATTTTAAAATTTATTTTTCAGTAAATATTGAGTTTCTGAATTTTCTATCCAATCAAATCTTTCCTATTTTCCTTTATCCACTCAATCATTGTCTTAGCTCTGCTTTCGAGATTTGGTAAATTATCAAAATCAAAAAATTGAAGTTTAAGACTTTCACCATCTGTAATTTTTAATTCACCGCTAACATTTTCAGCAAGGTATAAAGAAACAACTGAATATAACATATCACCATTAGGGTAAACAAAATAAAAATCTTTTCCTGACAACACAGTAACAAGTGTCATTTTTTCAGCAGTAAGACCTGTTTCTTCTTTTAATTCACGAAATGCAGTTTCTTCTAAACATTCACCAAGCTCTAAGCCACCACCGGGGATACCCCAGGTTTCTGTATCAGAACGAAGATTTAAAAGAATTTTACCATCTTTTATTACAAGAACAGTAGCACCGGCAGAAAGTAGGGGTCTGTGTCCTACAATTTTACGAAGTTCGCTTAAGTAACTCATAGTTTTTCTCCTTTATCATACCAAACTTAATTACTATTGTTTTTGATACTCTGCAAAAAAGAATAATGGCAAATCATTGTTCTTAGTTGTACCGTCATAGGATGCAGGTTCTTCAATATGTTTTAAAACAAAACCTCGTTCCGCACCAACATTCAAATAATACGACAAAGAACGGTGAAAATGTTCCGTCTCACCCCAGAACTCATTTGTAAAAGAATAAGGTTCAATGTATGATTTGATTGTTTTACCATAACAAAATCCTTTTTCATCCTTAACCCATTCGCTATCATAAAATGCCGGGTGTACTATAGAGTAGTAAAAAATACCATTTGGTTTTAATACTCTATAACATTCTGAAAATACTTTTTCGATATTCTCAACATCCATTAAAACCTGATTGCAAAAGATTAAATCAAAACTTTCATTTGCATAAGGAAAATTTTTTGTAATATCACATACAGCAAAGTTACAATCTTCATAATGTGAACGAGCAATATCAATCATATTTTCAGAACCGTCAACACCTATTACTTCAGCTCCGATATTTTGAAAATAATTTGTGTAATAGCCATAGCCACAACCCAAATCTAAAACTTTTTGTCCTGTCATATCCTTAAAACGTGCTTTTATAATCTGCTTGTTACTTTCAACAAAATCTGACTGTTCTTGGTCTTTTGTGTATTTCTTTGCTGCTTTATTCCATTGGTCAACTAATTTTTTCATAATTCAACCTCAGTAGTTTATTCAATACAAATCTCTGTTTTAAAATATTTTTCCTGAAACTCAACTTGTTTCATTATTTCTTCTTTTGTAAATGTCATATTTTCTGGAGCGACAACCCATTTTTCTTCAACATCGTCAAGTCTTTTAATTATAGCAATTATTTCACCTGTAAATTCGCTTATCGGTTCATTAACTCCGAGAACATACGCATCCTGTTCTTCACCATCTGGTGCAATAATACCTTCGATATAACCATAGTTCACAGAATAAAATATATCTTTGTGTTTTGGGTGATAAGTTCCTAAAGGTCTGTCAATCATAACTTTAACTTTTTTACCTATCATTTTAATTATTCTCCCTTTTACCACTCATTCTTTACATAAATCTGCCCATTCTCAAAAAGATAATAAGGCGAATCTCCAATAACTTCAATACAATTATCACTTACAAAAAGTGTTACTTCTTCTGGTAAGGCAACTGATGTTCTGTGCTGTGATAATTCCAATAAATATTGTCTGCTTTCTTCATCTTTTTCAGGAGTACCGTTTGTATAATGGCAAAAAATTGATACTCCGTTCAATATATCAAACCCATTTATATCTTGCAAATTAACTTCATTAGCATCTGCAAGTTTATAGGCTTCTAAATCTTTACCGAAAATTATAGCACCTGCACTACCACCAAAAACAATACCATCGGTATTTATGTATTCTGATATTTTTTCAAACGAACCACTTGTTTTCAAGTCGTGCAACAATTTGAATGTATTACCACCACCAATAAACAGGAAACTATAATCGTTCAAGTTTTTTGTGGATAGTTCTTCGGCACTTCTCACCATATCAATACCTGGTACTTCGATTGCTCTCAATTCACCAGTTATCCATTCATAGCAACCATCATATTTCTCCTGTTTCATTGCTAACGGAATATAAAGACAAGGTTTTGTGTGGTCTATAATTTGATTCAGTTTTTTGTAGGCTTCTGTTGCCTGAATATCTGCACCGCCACCATTCAGAAATACTTTCATTTTATTTCACCTTTTTACATCTCTCAATAGTTCTTCGTGTTGTTTGCAGAACAACTCCGGCATATCATTTAATGAAAAGAATTCAAGCTCTAATGTTTCATTTTCATCACAAATTAACTCACCGCCAACAATACTCATTTTATATCCAATGCAAATACTGTGAACTTTATCGCCATTAGCACAGATAACATCTGAATCTGTATAAATTCCAATGAGATTGTCGACTTCAACATCTAACCCTGTTTCTTCTTTGACTTCTCTTATAGCTGCCATTTCAGGTGTTTCATTGAGTTCTATAGCACCACCTGGAAACCCCCATTTATTACAATCTGCTCGTTTTTGAAGTAAGACTTCACCATTCTTATTAAATATGCAACCACCAGCATACACAATAATAATTTTCTCGTGTCCTACCTTGCTACGAATCCATTTTATGTAATCTTTATTCTCCAACTAAATCACCCTTGATTTTTTCACATTATAAAGTAATCCAAAACCTCTTTAAATTTCGGTTTCTGTCTGGTTCACATACAGTTGATTCATAAACTCCACCATTTTTGAGTATTGTTTTCTCGCTACCTATGTTGCCATCAATACAAGAGATAAGTATTTTTTCAAGTCCAAGTTCTTTACAATATGGCAGAATCGCTTTAAGCATTGAAACTGCGTAGCCTTTTCTTCTTTCAGTAGGTCTTATTGCATACCCAATATGTCCACCAAATTCAGAAAGATAATCATTAAAGTAATGTCTTACCTGTATCATTCCCACTATACGCATATCACTTTTTCGCACATATAAAAACTGTGTTGAAATAACAAAGTCATTTGGTACTGTTTCTTTCTTTGTATATTTTTTGCATTCTGCTATGTATTCAATTGGATTTTCACATCTTCTGAGTGGACCACAACCATCCATAGAAGAATCGGCATCTAAAAACTCTTGTCTGTATTCACTGATTTGTTCAGCATATATTTCACTTGGTTCTACCAAAAAGAAATCGCCTGCATCTATTTGAATTATGCTCTCATTTCTCATTATTCTCTACACCTTTTTCTTGGGCATTAACTATTTTGATTTTAACATCACTTCAAAATAAAATCAACCGGTATATACTTGACAACCTTAAAATTGTGTGTTATATTGACAAAAAAACAAAACGAGGTAAAGGCTATGAACACATATCTTCTTAAAAAACAAGATATGAATCAAATGTGGCTTGCACAGTATGATTATGATACTTGCAGGCTTATACCTTTATACTCATTTTTGGATAGATAAAATTTTTATATTTCCAGATGTTTATAACGGTGTAAGTTGCTGCAGAAACTTACACCGTTTATTTTTGTATTTAAGGAGTGAAGAAAGTGAAATTATTAAATTTATTCAGGAAGAAAAAAGCCGTTCGAACTGGTAACCCTGTTATAGATTTTTACAACAGAATAGATGAAGACGGAAGACTTTTAAAGAAAAGTAGAATGCCAGAATATCTTAACACTA
>JAZNTF010000155.1:0-3724 GCA_045591625.1 Candidatus Fimenecus sp. | reverse complement strand
CTCTCATCAGGACTCTTAAAGCCAAAGGCTCTTGTTACTGACACAGACGCTTTGACATATAAAGTTCCTGGCGGTATGCTCTCAAATATGATGGCTAACCTTGAAGATATGAACGCACTTGACAGAATGGAAGAAGCACTTCTTGAAATTCCTCAGGTTCGTAAGGATATGGGTTATCCTCCACTTGTTACTCCTCTTAGCCAGATGGTTGGTAACCAGGCTGTTACTAACGTTCTTGTTGGTGAAAGATACAAGAATATTTCAAAGGAAATCAAAGCTTATATCAAGGGTGAATACGGTAAGGCACCTGGTGAAATTGACGCTGACCTTATGAAGAAGGTTCTTGGTGACGACGAACCTGTTAAATGTCGTTTTGCTGATACTCTTGAACCAATGTTTGAAGAAACAAAGGCAGAGCTTGGTGATACAGCTAAATGTGACGAAGATGTTCTTTCTTACATCGCATTCCCTCAGCAGGCTGAAAAATTCTTTGAAGCAAGAGCTGAAAAAGAAAAGAACACATTTAAGTATTCTATCAAGAGAGTTGACTAAGGAGGACAAAAAATGACTTTACCAGAAATTTTAAGTGTTTCTGCTACAGGTTTTATTGTCGTTTTAATCGTTCTTATTCTTCTCGCAGTTATTATTGTTATGCTTTCAAAAGTTATTCAGGCTGTTGAAGGCACTGCAAAAAAAGAGTCCTCTACTACTGAAAAAGCAGAAAAGAAACCTGTAAAGGAAGTTCCAACTAAAACTGTTGCAGCTCCTGTTGAGACTACTGCATCTTCCCCTGCTCCTGTTCAGTATTCAAACGGAGTTACTCTTTATAGGACAGATTACAAAACTGCAGCATCTGTTATGGCTATTGTTAGTCACGAAAGCGGTATTCCGCTCGAGCGACTTAACTTCAGTTCAATTAAGCTTGATGACTCTCTTGAACTTTATAAAACTGATTATAAAACAGCAGCATCTATTATGGCTATTATCAGCCACCAGACAGGTATTCCTCTCGAAAGACTGGTTTTCAAATCAATCAAGCTTTGCGATATGCCTGAGCTCTACAAAACTGATGAAGAAACAGCAGTTAAGGTTATGGCTCTTACAAGCAAAGAAGCAGGAATCCCTCTCGACAGACTTGTATTTAAATCAATTAAACTTATTGAAAAATAAAGGAGAATATTAAAATGAAATATGTAGTTACATTAAATGGAAATGATTATGAAGTTGAAGTAAACGAACTTAACGAAGCAGTTGTTACTGCTGTTGTTCCATCAGCAGCTCCTGTAGTTGTTGCTGCTCCTGTTGCTCCTGTAGCAGCACCTGTTGCAGCTCCTGTGGCTGCACCTGCAGTAGAAGCAGCTCCTGCTCCTGCAGCGGCTCCTGCACCGGTTGCAGTTGGTGACGGCACAAAGGTTACAGCTCCAATGCCTGGTACAGTTCTTTCAGTTAATGCGTCAGTTGGCCAGTCAGTAAACGAAGGCGATGTTCTCTTCATCCTTGAAGCTATGAAGATGGAAAACGAAATCGTTGCTCCATGTGCAGGTACAGTTAAGCAGGTTATCGCTACTAAGGGTGCATCAGTTGCTACTGACGAAGTTCTTGCTGTTCTCGGTTAATCCGAAGGAGGCAATGATATGCAAATCATAAATGCTCTTATAGAGCTTTTTAATCAATCAAACTTTGTTAACCTTCCATGGCAAAACTGGGTTATGATTCTTGTTTCAATCGTTCTTTTCTATTTTGCTATAGTTAAGAAATTTGAACCATTGCTCTTAATCCCAATTGCTTTTGGTATGCTTCTTGTTAACATTTATCCTGAAATTATGGCCGACCCGACAAACATGTCTTTTGTTGGCGACAACAATCCATATTTAGACCCAAGTGCACACTGGTACGACACAGGTGTACTACGTCTTATTTATGCAGGCGTTAAATCAAGTATTTTCCCTTGCCTTATCTTTATGGGTGTTGGTGCAATGACTGACTTCGGTCCTCTCCTTGCAAACCCATCAAGCCTTTTACTTGGTGCTGCTGCACAGTTAGGTATTTATGTAGCATTTACTGTTGCAATGCTTTCAGGTGAATTCACACCTGAGGAAGCTGCTTCAATTGCTATCATCGGTGGTGCAGACGGTCCTACAGCAATTTTCCTTACAGGTAAACTTGCTCCTCATCTTTTAGGTTCGATTGCTGTTGCAGCATATTCATACATGGCTTTGATTCCACTTATTCAGCCACCAATTATGAAATTGCTCACAACAAAGAAAGAACGCGAAATCAAAATGAATCAGCTCAGAACAGTTAGTAAGGCTGAAAAGATTATTTTCCCAATTGTTGTTACAATTGTCTGTGTTCTTATTCTTCCATCTGTTGCTCCTCTTCTCGGTTTCCTCATGCTTGGTAACCTTTTCAAGGAAACAGGACTTACAGACAGACTTTCAGATACAGCACAGAACTCACTTTGTAACATCGTTACAATTCTTCTCGGTACTACTGTTGGTGCTACTGCAGAAGGTTCAGCATTCCTTAACAAGAAAACATTACTTGTTATTTGTATCGGATTGCTTGCTTTCGCTTTCTCAACAGCCGGTGGTGTTATCTTTGCTAAGCTTATGAACATTGCAACAAGAGGTAAAGTAAATCCTCTTATCGGTTCAGCAGGTGTTTCAGCTGTTCCTATGGCTGCTCGAGTTGCACAGACAGAAGGCAGAAAATACAATCCTTCAAACTTCCTTTTAATGCATGCAATGGGTCCTAACGTTGCGGGTGTTATCGGTTCTGCTGTTGCAGCAGGCTTCTTGCTTTCACAATTTGGTTAATTCAAAACACAAACACATATATAAATGCCGTAGTCGTTTGATTGACTACGGCATTATTTTTTATATTTTAATTAAAACCGGTTTTCTGATTTCTATACTATCAGGTGTAACTGCACAGTCAAAGGCTAACGGTATTACTCCGTTATCTTTGGCTTTTTTTAATTCCTCAGCAAATTCAGAATGAGTTTTTATATTTGGTTCAAAGTATTTGACATCACTCATCTGAACAATAAACAAAACATAAGCCCTGTACCCTTCTGTAACAGCTTTTTGCAGCTCTTTGAGATGCTTGACACCTCTTTGTGTCGGAGCGTCAGGAAAGCTTACTATGCCATCATTTTCAAGTGTTACACCTTTAACCTCAATAAATATTTTATCAGTTTCAGTTTCAACATAAATATCGAATCTTGAATTACCATATTTATATTCAGGTTTTACAAACGTAATGTCATGGAACAATTCAGGAATGAATTCAAGAGCAACCGAATTCACAATCTGACTATCCATATTGATTAGTCTCTCACCTTTTTGAACCGAAATCAAATCATATTTAGTTTTGCGGTTTGGGTTGTCAGCTTTTTGCAGATAAACGGTTGAATCCTTAACTAATAATTCTTTACATCTGCCTGTATTTTTCACATGGCAGATTTCTTCTTTACCATCTATTAAGCAATGCGCAATAAAACGATTGGGTCTTTCAAGAAAAATTCCCTCAACGATATTTTTATACTTCATAATTCACCAAAGAAAAACGGCGATAGTTTTGCACAAGTCCAGTAAAAACGGACAATAGAAAAAAGAACCCTCCTATGGTAGAATAAAACTATCATAGGAGGAATTTTTATGCCCAGAAGTTACAGACACATAAAAGAATACGAAAAAGAAATATTGGAATTAAAAGAACA
>JAZNTF010000154.1:0-7307 GCA_045591625.1 Candidatus Fimenecus sp. | reverse complement strand
GCTCACAGAACGACATGGCTACGATCCGACTTCCGTCAAAATCTAAGATTTTGACACCTAATTCTCACCTGCCGGTTCGGTCGGTGCTTCTGCTTCGCAGAGGTGTCCACCGGACACCCGCACCTCGTCAGAGGGAGGCATAAACACACCATCCCAGCTCCCCGATAAATTATAATTTGCACGTATAAAATCATTATCACTTTAACGCAATAAAATATTCTTTAAAAAGTTATCAAAACATAGTTGCATTGTTTAGTCAATTGTGCTATAATTCCTTTAAAGTGTTGAAAAATTCTATTTATTTTTCACATAAAAGGCAAACTAACGGAAAGGGAGGCACGCTTTTATGAAAGCTTATACCTCAAATAACATCAGAAATATTGCTGTGTTAGGTCACGGCGGAAAAGGAAAAACTACTCTTTGTGAAGCAATGCTTTATTTAGCAGGTGCTACTGACAGACTTGGTAAAGTTGCAGATGGAAATACTGTTCTCGACTTTGACGCAGAAGAAAAGAGAAGAAAGTCTTCAGTTTCATCAGCAATGGCTGCTATTGAATGGGATAACACAAAGTTAAATATTATTGACGCTCCTGGTCTTTTTGACTTTGAAAACGGTTGTGCAGAAGCAGTTCGTGCTGCAGAAGCAGTTCTCATCGTTACAAGTGCAGGTTCAGGCGTTGACGTTGGTACTGAAAAAGCATTCAAGGCTGCTGAAAAGAGGGGCCTTGCAAAGTTCTTTGCTATTACAAAGACGGACTCTGACCACAGAAGTTTCTACAAGACATTTGAAGCTCTTAAAGAAGTTTATGGCAACAAGCTTTGTCCAACAATCATTCCTTATATGGAAGGTAATATTACAAAATCATACGTTAACCTTATGACAGGTATGGCTTATGAATATGATGCTGACGGTAAGGCAACTAAGGTTCCTATGCCTAATGACCCTGTTATTGAAGAAATGACATCAGCATTTATGGAAGCTGTTGCTACTACTGACGACGAGCTTATGGAAAAATTCTTCGAGGGTGAAGCATTTACTCCTGACGAAATCCTTAAGGGTCTTTGCACAGGTATTTTCGACGGTTCAATCTATCCTGTCTATGCAGTTGCAGGTCTTACTTGTGCAGGTGTTGACCAGCTTCTTTATAACCTTGCTTGGTCAGTTCCCGGTGCATTCGGTTACGCAGGTGAAACAGCAAAGAATGAAGCAGGTGAAGAAGTTATTCTTCCTTGTGACATCAATGGTCCTCTTGCTGCAGTTTGCTTTAAGACTGTTGCTGACCCATTCGTAGGTAAGATGTCATTCTTCAAGGTAGTTTCAGGTAAACTTTCAGCTGATACTCAGGCTTACAATGTTCGTACAGGCGAAATAGAAAAAATGGGTAAGTTTGTTACTGTTAAGGGCGGTAAGCAGGAAGATGCTAAAGAAATCATCGCAGGTGATATCGGCGTTGTTACAAAGCTTGCAGACGTTAAAACCGGTGACACACTCTGTGACCCTAAGAATATCGTAACTCTTGACGGTGTTGATGCACCTAAGGCTTGCCTTTCAATGGCAGTTAACGTTCGTAAAAAGGGTGAAGAAGAAAAGGTTGCACAGGGACTCTTCAGACTTATGGAAGAAGACCCATCAATCACCTTCTATATCAATAAAGAAACAAAAGAACAGGTTCTCTCAGGTATGGGTGAACAGCATCTTGATGTTATCGTTTCAAAACTTAAGAATAAGTTTGGCGTAGAAGTTGACCTTTCTGTTCCTAAGGTTGCTTACAGAGAAACAATTCGTAAATCTGCTGAAGCACAGGGTAAACACAAGAAACAGTCGGGTGGTCACGGTCAGTTCGGTGACGTACATATCCGTTTTGAGCCTTGCGACAGTGACGAGCTTGTGTTTGCTGAAGAAGTTTTCGGTGGTGCAGTTCCAAAGAACTTCTTCCCTGCAGTTGAAAAGGGACTTCGTGATTGCGTTCTTAAGGGCGTTCTTGCAGGTTATCCAATGGTAGGCGTTAAGGCTACTCTTTATGATGGTTCTTACCACCCAGTTGACTCTTCAGAAATGGCATTCAAGATGGCTGCTTCTCTTGCATACAAGGCTGGTATTCCAAAGGCTGACCCAACAATCCTTGAACCTGTTGGTACTCTTGTTGCTCGTATGCCTGATGACAACCTTGGTGACATCATGGGTGACATCACAAAACGTCGTGGTAGAGTGCTTGGTATGGGTGCTGCTGACGAACCTAATATGCAGGAACTTACAGCTGAAGTTCCAATGGCTGAAATGGGCGACTTTACAACAGTTCTTCGTTCAGTAACTGCTGGTCGTGGTTCATTCTCATTTGAGTTCACTCGTTATGAACAGGCTCCACAGAACATCGTTGAAAAAGTTATTGCAGAAGCAAAGGTTGACGAAGAATAATCAAAAAACAAATATAAAAAAACAAGGCGAGGAGTATAATCCTCGCCTTATTTTACTTTGTTTGCTTATTCTTGCTTTTTGATTTGCTTTACCAACTGATTTCCATAAACTGCTGTGCCGGTTACAAGTACACCCTGAACTACACTTTCAAGTGAAACTCCTAAAATTGCTACTGTGCCAAGAATTCCAACACCTAAAAGTATGAGTGGGATATATTTATCGGGAATTTTTTCAATCCCCTTGATAATTACTCCTAACACATTCAATACAGGAATGAGAATCAGAGCATTCTCAACAACATATTCTATCATATTTTCTCCTTTACATAATAAGACTCATTACTGCTCCGCATACAGCACCTATAAATGCTACAACAAGCTTATCCCAAAACCATCCCGGTCGTTTTTTCAATGCTTCTATGCTCTCCTTTAACTCTCCGAGAGTCACCAGCATACTGTCAAGTTTAGTGACGCTCTGAACCTGAGTCATAGTCACCTCGTTAATTTTTTTATACAAGGTTTTTATGTCCTGTTCCACGGCATCAAGTCGGTAATTTACAACATCCATCTCTGTCATATTACTTGCTCCTTGTTTATATATCCTGTAACAAACGTTGACATAGGCTTACGATTGACATTTTCTTTAGAATTTGTAATTCTAAATCTGTTGTTAATCATCTTGCCATCATACAGATAATACTTACCGCTGATGGCATTCACCTCTTTTTTTGATGTAGATGATGCATAAAGTCCCACTTTATTAAGAAGTACTTCTTGACCGACAACGAAATCTTTGTCTACAGGCTTTTCTTTTTCCGGTTCCTTTTCCGCAGTTGATTTTTTTAAGCCATTCAATCCATTCATTTTCATAATTGAGGGATAATGCTTATACGATTCATCTAAGTCCACATAACCCATTATTCCGTCAACTCTGCCTTTGGAACTCTTTTGCCATATTCCATACGGCTTGTTGAACGTTGGTCTGTTGTTCCACTGAGCAAGCCAGATATCATATTTATCAAAAATCTCTTGGGTGAAATAATTCTCAAACCAATGCTTTCCTGAATAAATACAGACATAGTAACCATATGATTCCATTTTCTCACAGAAAGCCTTTGCAATCTGTGAAACCTTTGTCTTTCCCAGTGCCGCAACTCCTGCTTCCTCCATATCATAAGCAATAGGATATTCAAAAATTTTACCCTTAATAACTGAATGGCAATGTTCAGCCTCTTTTATAGCTTCATCAACGGTTCTTGCATAGGAATAATGATAAGCACCAACAGGAATATCAACTTGAGTTGCGCCATTATAATTAGTTTCAAAAAGGACGTCAACATTATCTTTTCCCCAACCGAAAGATGAACGAATCATTGCAAACTGAACACCATCACTTTTAACAAGATTCCAATTTATTCTACCCTGCCACTTGGAAACATCTATTCCGTTATATTTCAATCTTTCCGCCTCCTTTGATATTATCCTTCATAATTATCTACCCCACACTTTGATAACCGTTCCCGTAGCCATCGGATTATTATCCGTAGTCTGAATCCATAAATTTTCCTCATCTGGAACAATTACATTAGGATTTGTAATACCATTTTCTTTTCCGAAAGACATAAAGGATGCACCTTCTAAGGCATCTGCATAGACTGATGCTGTTCCGTCCCAACAAGTTCTTCTTTTATCTTTACTTCTGTTTACATCAAACTGCAAATATGCTTTACCGGTCATTGAAGCATTTATATTGCATTGCCAGTATGATTTATCACTTTTACCGCACATCAAATTTTGTTGGGTTACTGTATTGTCTGAAAAAATAATTTCTGCTTCAATCCTAACTTCCTTAAGACCACGGAGTTCAATTGCGGGAATATTAAATCTAACTACACTGTCCTGAAGCGTTGTATTTTCTATTTCCTTCCACAAAGGATTAATCTCCGCAATTTTTTTATCAACATCCGTCTGCTTTGCTAAAATTCCGGCGGAAATATTTTCGTCTTCGTTACCATCGCAATCCACCGCTACACACAAAATTTGCTGAACAGACGACATATTGTCGATACAAAAAGCAAAAATCACCTTACCTTCACCCGCCATAGCATCCGCCACTACGAGCACACCCTCTGTAACCTCACAGGAATTTCCATGCAAATTCACAACAAAATCAAGATTTGGATTATCAATTACATACAAACCTGTTTCCAATTCCCACGCATTGCATTGCTTTGTTATTCTTTTAAGTTCACTGTCACCTTTTTCGCCCTTTAAGGCCGCGAGCTGTTCTTCAGTGAAATCCTCGTAAACAAAAGGATTGCCTCTTTCACCCTGGTCCCCCTTTTCACCTTTATCACCCTTATCTCCTTTATCGCCTTTATCACCTTTTAGTGCGGCAAGCTGTTCTTCCGTAAAGTCATCGTGAGTAAACGCCTCTCCTCTATCACCTTTATCACCTTTGAACGTACCAAGACGGATGGCTTCAAAAAGTGCATTGACAGAAAAATCATTCACCTTGGCAATTGAGTTATCCGTATCGGGCGAGTAGTCAAACTCCAGACAAAATTTCTGTGGTTTTATAATAAGCTGTGTCTGCCCGTCTTCATCAATATTTATAATATTGAAATAACATTCAACTCCACGGAGTGAACTCATTGTTACCGGGATAATATATGTTATAGTGTTTGTTTCAGTATCAAGTTCAAGATACTCTGTACGGATTTTTGTTCCTATAAGAGAACGATATTCAAGATAATACTTATAATCACCTACATATTCCGGAGCAATATTAAAAACAAGTGTGGTGGCATTATGCTCCCACATCACACCTGCATTTTCATTGACCTCATTTTTAATATCGGAACCTATATCAATAGAAATAATCTTATTTTCCATGAAAATCTCCTTCATTTTTATAATAATTCTTTAGTTTTTCTGCAGTGTTCTTCAATTCATACTCAATATCCTTGAAAACTCTGAGTTTTTTCTTCAACTCCATTACTGCATCATAGTCCCCCGACTTTTTCGCAACTTTTATTTCTTCATTACATTTATCAATAAAAAATTGTTGTAGTTTCGCATGTTTTTCATACTCCTTGCCAAGCTCGGCAAGACTAATATTATCAGTTATCAATTTGCTCCCCCATGAAAATTTCCATTTTATTCTGAGTTAAAAAATCCTCCTTTGAAGGAGGTTTAATTGCATCGACATACAAAAGCACATATTTCAACGATGTATTAAGTTTATTCTTGATTACATCGATTGCTCTGTAAAACGAAGAACGGGAAATCTGATATTTTTTTGAAATATCACTGATTGACATTTTCTTATACCAATAATCAATTGCCATATTCCGTTCGTTTACACTCAACTCATTTTCCATTACCAATCCGACTATATCCATAAGTTTTTTCTTTTTGTTATACATAAGATACCTTACAGATTCACTACGTCCTCTTGCATCAACAAATTCGAAATTCTCCGTGAGATAAAAATACTCCTCTGTTGATATTCGCTGCATATGTTCGTTTTCGTAAAGCATAAAACCTCTCCTTTCGAAAAAATAAAACGCATATATTTTCATATACACGTTTTTACTCGAACATTTGTTCACCTTGCAATTATTATTGTAGCAACATTTCCCTCGCTTGTCAAGCAAATAAAATATTTTAATTAAGTATGGTATAAAGCTTATCCGATTGCAAATCATATTTAACGAATACTATAAAGAAAACAGGAGATGTAAAATATGATTTTTGGCAAAAAGAAGGACAAAGAAAATAAAGAAAAAATAAGAAAGGAGATAAAAAAAATCAGCACCGAAATTGCTGAAATCTGGAACAGTGACCAGGATACTAAGCAATTTGATGCAGACGGATGGTATACGGGCAATCCAAAAAACTCGGATATCCCTGAGCAGGATGCAGACGATTTGTGATGTAGGAGACAAGTCGGAGTTTGTCGGGATGAATGCAGAGTGCAGAATTCAGAATGCAGAATTGTGGAACTGCGTTGCGATTGTATTGCCTCCCTCTGACGAGGTGCGGGTGTCCGGTGGACACCTCTGCGAAGCAGAAGCACTGACCGTACCGGCAGGTGAGAATTAGGTGGATTTGCCGTAAGGCAAATACGGAGGGAGAGATAGTTTTACTGTTCACTAAATCTCTCCCTCAGTCTGCTTCGCAGACAGCTCCCTCGTCAGAGGGAGCCAAAGAAAGTGCAAACAAAAAATTAGCGATAAATTATAATTTGAAATATAAAATGCAGGCGTGGAAGCCTGCCACTACATGGAATTAATCTCCACTGGAAACTATAAGACTGACTATTCCCTATTTTGGGAGCGACTATTCCCTGTTTTGGAAACTAAAAATAATATAAAATAAAATAATATATTATTTAAAATAGTTGTTCTATAAATTATAATCTAAACTTTACATATAAAAACATTCAAATTCTAAAAAACACTTGATTTTATTATAATACTGTGATATTATATCCACTGTAAGAATATTCACAGTTAAGAGAGTGGGGCGACCCGCTCTCTTAAACTTATATGGACAATTTAATATTAATTGGAGGTTTTTATGAAAAAAAACACCGCCTCAGTGGTTTGGGACATTGCAGAGCCCATAGCTGAAGAATTGGGACTCATCCTTTGGGATGTAAAGTTCCTTAAGGAAGGTACTCGTTGGTATCTTCGAATCACTATCGACAAGGAAGACGGCGTTTCAATTGACGATTGTGTGAATATGCACCACGCTATTGACGGCCCACTTGACGAAGCTGACCCTATTGAACAGGCTTATAACCTGCAGGTACAGTCCCCGGGTATTGAGCGTGAGCTTTGTCGAGATTTTCACTTTGATTGCTATTTAGGTGAAAAAATTCAGGT
>JAZNTF010000153.1:0-8089 GCA_045591625.1 Candidatus Fimenecus sp. | reverse complement strand
TTCAAGAACTTTGATTTCGTTATTTGCCTCAACTACTGCAGCAGGTTCAATAAATACAGTTGCACCACTACCAGATGTATCGTGCACCATACCTGCCACATCACCACGATTTTCTGCCTTGACAGGTACAACAAAACGACCGTTTCGTTGTGTGATAATTCCGTCACGAAGAATTTTTGAGTAATGTGACGAGTGAATCATAGAGTCAAGCTGTTCGCGGATTTTATTTTCGAAATGACGCTTTTTGCGACGAATTTCCTTAAGCTCAGGTGATGCATTATCACTGATTTCAGTTTCGGAAATAATGGCATTTGTAATTCTTTCTTCAAGATATTTATTGGGATAAAGAGAATTAAACAAATCGTCAAGACTTGTCTGCATCCCTGCACACTTATCGTGCCAGTTGGTAATTCCTCTTATTATTTTAAGTGTTACTGCGATTTTTAAAAGCTCACCTGCTGATAATGAGCCACCTGCAGAGGCTCTGCTCAGGGCATTATTTACATTCTGAAGTCCGCCAAAGGACGGTGCACCGAATTTGGCAATAAAAATATAAGCCGCTTCTGTTTTATCAAGCAGTTCGAGAACCTCAAAATAATCTATCAACGGCTCTATTTCAAGTGCTTTTTCTTTTGCATCGGCACTACTTGCCGTATCTGACAACATATTGAGTATTTTATCAAGTTCAAGTGAAATATAATGTTTGTTCATTTTGTTATATCCTTATAAAATTCGAGTGTTTTAAAATTTCTTTGAAGTTTGGATAACAAGTATTTTTCTGTAATATATGATAAATCGGGCAAGGCATAATCTTCCATTTTGAATGAATAAATTTTTTCAAAATCAGAAAATGCAATATGACGAAGTGCTTTTACAAGCCCTATATCAAGCTGAAAAATCATATCTGAGGGAACACAGTTTTCACAATAAAGTAAACCGTCCTCCACATCAAAATGCATAGTATCCGTTTCGTATTCACCACATCTGTCACAGGCTATAAGATTGGGCATAAAACCCGCAATACACATTATGCGAAGTTCTGTAATTGCCTTGATTTGTTCAATCGGCATTTTCCCTTTTGAAAGAAAATGAAGTGAATTGAGAATAAGCCGAAGATATTCTTCGGCAGGTTCATCCTCTTGTACAAGGTTGATTATAAGCTCACCAAAATACTGAGCAAGAGAAATTTTTTCAAGGTCCTCACGAAGTCCGAAAAAAAGTTCAAGAGGCTCTGCCTCATCAATTATGTAACTTTCCTTGGTTTTATACAAGGAAATTTTCGAATAGCAAAACATTCCCGTCGCACTGTTTTTTCGATTTTTAAAGGATTTTGCACCACGGACAAATGCACGTACAAGCCCGTTGTGGCGTGTAAGTACCGTAACGAGCTTGTCCTTTTCACCAATATTCTGTTCCTTGAGTATCAAACCGTCCGTATTCGTCCTCATAGTCCAGTTCTCCGTCAAATAAAGGTCTTTTTTTGTTATCTATGGATTTTTTATACATAAGGTAATCCTCTACTCTTCCACTCTCTGTAAATCTGCTCCAGATTGCCATACTATCCATACGAAATACCACCTTTCTGTTTATAATTTGCGATATTTCAATATGAATTATAAGTGGAAAAATAAAATAATTTTAGTAAATCAATCCAATCCGAAATTATGAATAAGTCCTTCTCGGTTACGCCAACCTTCCTTAACCTTTACCCAGCACTGAAGGTTAATTTTACAACCGAAGAAGTTTTCCATATCCTGACGAGCGTATGTTGAAATCTTTTTAAGCATATTACCGCCTTTACCGATGATAATACCCTTATGACTGTCACGCTCACAGAAAATTGTTGCTTCCACATCCATAATTCCGTCGCTGCGTTCACGCATCTTTTCAATACTTACTGCAGTACCGTGAGGAATTTCCTTGTCAAGAAGTCTTAGCATTTTCTCACGGATAATTTCACCTGCAAGAACTCTTTCAGGCTGGTCAGTAAGTGTGTCGTAAGGGAAAAAGTGTTCTGACTCGAACGCAAGTTTCTTAAGCTCATCAAGAAGTGAATCAATACCATAGCCGGTCTGTGCAGACACAGGAACAATGGCATCAAAATCATAATACTCTGTCATTTGAGCAATTCGGGACACTAGATTCTGTTTTTCCTTAACAGTATCAATCTTATTGATAGCAAGGATTGCAGGATTCTTGCCTTTTTTGATTTTTTCAATAAGTTCAAGCTCAGCAGGGTTCAAATCCCCTTCAGGCTCAACAACCAAAAGACAAGCATCAACACCGTCAATACTGTCACTGACTGCCTTTACCATTTTCTCACCGAGCTTTGTTTTTGGCTTATGAAAACCCGGTGTATCAGTAAAAACGAGCTGAATATTATCGTCAGTTGTAAGAACACCCATAATTCGTGTTCTTGTAGTCTGTGGTTTTGATGAAACAATTGCGATTTTTGTTCCTAAAAGTTTATTAAGAATTGAAGATTTGCCAACATTGGCTTTTCCCACTATTGCTATAAAAGCTGTTTTTGGTGTATTCATTTATTTTCCTCTTTTATGTATACCTTTTTTATTCTTCGTCAAGATAGTAGCTTCCGTTACGTTTAAGTCCGATATTTGTAAGCACTGCTTCTTCTTTTTCTCTCATTTTTACTGCTTCAAGTCCACCGTTTTCGTGGTCATAACCAAGAAGATGAAGAAGTGAGTGCACTGTCAGAAATCCGATTTCACGCTGTAAGGAATGGCCGTATTTTTCTGCCTGGTCATAAGCGTGTTCAATGGAGATTATAATATCACCAAGGATTTTTGCTCCTGTGTCATAGTTGATGTCATACTCTCCGTCTTCACCCATTGGAAATGAAAGCACATCTGTACTTCTATCAATACCACGATGCTTCAAATTAAGCTCGTGAATTGTCTTGTCATCCACCAATGAAACACTGATTTCTGCCACATCGGTAAAGCCCTCATGCACAAGCACAGCCTTACAGCAACGACGAATGAGCATTCTCACTCCTGTCGGAATTTTCATTATATTCTGTTTATTATCTATTACAACTCTTAATTTCTCGTTCATTTATTCTTCCTCATTTCCTGTTTTTCATACGCCTTAATAATATCCTGAACAAGACGATGTCTCACGACATCCTTTTCTGTAAACACGTTTATTGCTATATCATCAATTCCCTTAAGAATTTTCATAGCTTCAACAAGACCTGATTTTTTACCGTCAGGCAAGTCAATCTGTGTGATATCACCGGTTACAACAATTTTCGAATTAAAACCAAGACGAGTAAGGAACATTTTCATCTGTTCCCTTGTAGTATTCTGTGCTTCGTCAAGGATAATAAAGCTGTCATCAAGTGTACGACCACGCATATATGCAAGTGGCGCTACCTCAATACTACCTCTTTCCTGATATCTCTGAAAGCTTTCTGCACCAAGCATATCAAAAAGTGCATCATATAAAGGTCTCAGATACGGGTCAACCTTTTGTTGCAAATCACCGGGCAGGAAACCGAGCTTTTCACCTGCTTCAACTGCAGGACGAGTGAGAATTATTCGATTAATTTCTTTTGCTCGGAAAGCATTTACAGCCATAGCAACAGCAAGATAGGTCTTACCTGTACCCGCAGGACCTGCACCAAGAGTGATTGTGTTGTTTTTTATACACTCAAGATATTTTTTCTGTCCGAGTGTTTTGGGCTTGATAGGCTTACCCTTTGCAGTAATGCAGACACAGTCACCGGTCATTTCCGTAAGTTTATCTTCATTTCCCTCTTTCACAAGGGAAAGGACATATCTCACATTTTGTTCGGACAATGCCTCACCACGATTGATAAGGGTTAAAAGTCCGTTTATTGCTCTGACTGCTCTTGAAACATTTTCAGCATCACCATTGACCTTAATCTCCGAACCACGACTGATTACCTTTACATTGTACTGAGATTCAATAAGCTTTATGTTCTCATCAAAGCTGCCGAACAAACTGACCGTCTGTTCCATTCTGTCAACATTTATAACCTGTTCAAACAACTTTCTTTCACCTGCACATTAAAATAGTATACACATATTTTGATTTTAACACATTTTTCACTCATTGTCACCATTTTTTTCAATATAAATTTCCTGTAAGACGCCTATTTCTTGCTCACATTCTCCGTAAAAGGCAAAACAATTTCCGTTTTTTGTTTTTTTCAGTGTTACAGAAGACTTTGTTATATCATTGAAATCCAGAAGCTCATTGATATAACAGGCATTATCCCACAGGGCAAGTATATCCCTTGTTCTTTCATCGGCTTGCAACGGGTCTTTTGAAAATTCGGCACTATACTGTGTTATTATTCCCACAGGAAGCAGACTTTTTTCACTTTCAAGAAAAGATTTATGTTCTGTAAAAAAATTTTCTCCGACCGATGACCCGAAAGGAATACGGACACCAAAAAAGAACAGACTTTTTTGCTTTTTTTCGTTAACGGGCTCATATATCAAAAAATTGCTTCCCTCAAACTCCTTATTTCTTTTAACCTGTGCCTTTACATAGCCATCCGCATGAATAAAGCTTTCCGTACCATCCGGATGCGTGATAATACCGCTTATAAGCAGGTCGCCCTTTGTAACCGCTGTGCCCGGTTTCACCTCTTCTTCTCCGTAAAGTGCATCTATACTAATGATTACACCATCTTCTTCCGCCACAAGGTTTGTCGGTGTTTTATCGTCATACATATCCGGTGCAATCACCTTTTCCCTCACTTCAATTACAACGGATGTGCCCTTTCTGTTGACCGCTGCCCAAGATAAATTATCAAATTCACCAACAACCTTTTTTGCTATTTCTTTTTCATCAAGGTCTGATATGGGAGAGCCGACCTTGACACCGTATTTTTCAAAAGCAGACAGGAGTTGTTCTTCTTCTATATCCACATTTCCCACAAGGGACACACTCCACACAAATCTTGTGAGAATTGCAATTATGCAGACAAATATCACTGCGCCTATAAGAATACCTACTCGGATTTTATTCTTTCTCAGAAAAAATTTGAGTCCTTTTTTCTCAAGGACAATTGTTTTCATTCCTGATTTTTTTACTGCCTTACGGATGGAAAGATATCCGTCCACTGTGGTTGTGGCAGAAATATTTCCCTTTACATTTTTTATATTCCAGAGCGGTATTCCGTATCGTGTACAAAGATTTAAAAATCTGTCAGAAAATCCACCGTATGCCCTGAAATTTATATAACCGAAAATGTATCTTAAAATTTGTATAATAATCATATTCCACCTATGTTGCAAAAGAAATTTCACAAATGCTGCCGCAGATAACTGCAATATCACTGTCGAAGGATTTTATTACAAGGTCGTTACCACAAAGTGACAACACATTTTCACCAAGACTTAATCGTATAGTGTTTTCATCATATTCCACTACACCCTTGCAGCCTTCAACTATTATTTCCCGATTTCCCAGAATTTCAATTCTTGGCTCGTCGGCAAAAATATCCGAAAAAAGCTTATTTTTATTTTTTTGTTTTTCCCGTTTTCTCTGTGCTATTTTCATCACCCTCTATTCATAAAATTATATTGAAATACAGAATAAATAATTCATATTAAAAATAAGTTTTAATATATTTTAAAGGGTGTTGAATATGACCACAATCAAACTTCGTTATAAATATTTTTCTCTTGCAGCAGTATTTGCTTGTTTTTTTCTTATTTTTCGTTTTCCTGTTGCAATAAAAGATGGGGTTACCCAAGGACTGAACTTTTGCTTTTACACAATTATTCCCTCTCTTTTTCCCTTTATGACTCTATCTTCTTATATTACAAAATCAGATATTTTTTCTTCAGTTTACAAATTTTTAAATACACCCTTCAGGATAATTTTCCGTCAACCACCCTGTTCGGCTTCCGTAATAATATTATCAATGATAAGCGGTTATCCTGTCGGAATAAAAATGGCTGATGAATTATATAAAAATGGTCAGCTGACTCAAAATCAGGCACAAAGACTCTGCCTCTTTTGTATGAATGCCGGTCCGGGTTTTGTTATTTCTGTGGTTGGTACAAACATGCTTGGCAGTACTAAAGCAGGAGTGATTATTTATGCTTCCCTGTGTATTTCTGCTTTTATCATCGGAATTTTTTCTTCATTTTTTGCTACCAAAACAGAAACAAGTGGTAACTCAAAAATCCATACTTTTTCACAAGCCTCGTTATCCATGGCTGTTTCGGATTCATTACAAGCCGTTACGGGAATATGTGCATGGGTCGTTCTTTTCAATGCTTTCATTAATTGTCTTAACAAACTGAATTTAAGCGAAAATGCATACATAAGTATCTCATCACTTTCGGAAATCACAAACGGATGTATGTTGCTCTGCGGTAAATCACCCTTGCCCATAATTACGGGTATGATTGGCTTTGGGGGAATATGTGTTCATTGTCAGGTGTTGACAAATATCAGAAATATGAAAATAAAATACGGTTATTTCTTTCTCGGGCGAGTGTTTCACGGAATTATGGCATCACTTATCAGTTTTTTGTTATTTCACTTTTTTCCTGTTGAAACAAATGTATTTTCCTCCTTCAACAAAATAACAGATCTTCGTTTTTCTGTTTCAATACCTGCATTCACAGTTTTTATTTTTATGTGTATTATTATGATTTTTGATATTGATAGAAAAAGAAAAGTATGATAAAATCATCCATAGAAAGTTATGGTGATTATTTTGAAAAAGTTATTTAACAAAAACGATATTACTCCTTCATGCTCATATTGTGTACATGGCAAGCTCTCACCTAATAAGGAATCAATTCTTTGTGTAAAAATGGGCATTGTTGACCTTGATTATTCATGTAAAAAGTTCAAATACGACCCGCTTAAGCGTCAACCTCGCAGACCGAAGGCAATTGACAAGTTCGATGCATCTGATTTTTCTCTTGATTCTGACGAACAATAATTATTTGCATAAAAAAGCACCTCTTCCGAGGTGCTTAATTTTTTATTATGAAAGTGAATTGACAGTTGAAATCTGTTCACCCTTGATTGTGAATACATACCATTCATCACCCGCGCCGGATGTAGGTGCAGTATATGTTGCAATTACTCTGTTACCTGAATAAACCTTAACCACCGCATTTGATGTTGAAAGTGCAGCTTCTCCTGAGTAGTTATGTACAACATAAGTATATGTTGTTGCATTTGGCTGATGGATAGTGATTGTTTCAGGACCATAGCCGTTTCTGTCGTCAACATCTAATTCAGCTGCTGTTTGCCCATTAAATGTACTGTATTTTCTTTCAAAGTAAACATGTCTGTCAGTACCGTTATCCTTGTACAAGAGATGTGCGTCAAGGTCAGTTGGACTATCATCCCAAGTAAGAACAATTCTGATTTTATCTGCTTCAACAACAGGAGAAATTGCCATATTTGCATCATTAATCGTACCACCGTCTGCTGTAACATTCACATGAGTCTTAATGTAGTTTGACTTTGTGATTTCAAGAGTATACTGACCGGTAGGAAGCTGGAGTGAGTATTTACCTAAAGAGTTTGTTGTTGTCTGATAGCCCAAGAAGCTACCTGATGTCTTATTCAAGCCACTGCGGACTTTGATTGTGGCACCTGAAACAGGACTGCCGTCAAGTGCGTTAGAAATCACACCACTTACATTACATGTCTGTACTGTTGTTGTTTCTTCTTTCTTAACCATCTTAGCTATTGACGGATATGTGGTTTCACCACCAACTACCTTAACACTTAAGTTCAAATCATTGTAATCAGTCTTTGACATCTTAAGTACATAGTCACCTACAGGTAATGTCACACTATATACACCGGATGAGTTTGTGGTAATTGTTTCAACAACCTTTGAAGTATTACTTGCCTTTACAACCTTAATTGTAACGCCTGAAAGATTTGAGTTAGTTTCACTGTCTCTTACTGTACCTGAAACCTTACCCTCTGCCTCTGTAGTTGATTCAGTTGTTGACTCTGTCGTTGTTTCCGTTGTTGTTTCTGTTGTTTCTTCACCATTTGCAGGAAGCTTGTTAACGGTTAAAGTAATTTCACTGCCCTTATCCACTCTCTT
>JAZNTF010000152.1:0-3247 GCA_045591625.1 Candidatus Fimenecus sp. | reverse complement strand
TTTCATAAAAAACCTCATTCTATATTTTGAATTTGTTCTCTTATTTTTTCAATTTCTGCTTTAATATCAATAACATTTCGAGCAATAGTAACATCTTGTGCTTTTGACCCAATAGTGTTAGCTTCTCGATTCATTTCCTGTACTAAGAAATCAGTTTTTCTACCAACAGCTTCATTACTATCTAAAAACTGTCTTAACTGTTCAATATGACTTCTAAGTCTTACTGTTTCTTCAGCAACAGCAACTTTATCTGCAAAAATTGCACATTCTGTAAGAATTCTTTGTTCGTCAACTTGAACATCAGACAAAAAGTCATTAATTCTTGTAAGAAGTTTGTCATTATATTCCTTGACTGTTTCAGGAGAACGTTCTTCAATAACAGATACTTTTTCTATAATCAAATCTGCTCTTGAAAGTACATCGTTCTTAAGCTTTGAACCTTCTGTTTCACGCATTTCAATAAATTTGTTTACAGCTTTTTCAGCAACACTTTTAACTGCGTTCCAAATTTTTTCTTCATCAGCTTCCTGTTTATGTACAGTGAAAACATCGTTATAACGAGCAAGTGAAGAAATTGCTAAATCATCTCTTAACGAGAGTTCATTTCTGTCAGCAAGTTCTCTTAAAGCACAAAGATATGATTTTGCAAGAGAGTGATTTACAAGAATTTCAATTTCATCATCTTCTAAATTTTCAACAGAAACATAGCATTCAACCTTGCCTCTTGAAACACGTGAACCAATATAACTTTTTAATTTTTCATCAAGAAAACCATAGTTTCGTGGAACACGTGAATTAAACTCAAAATATCTATGATTAACACTTTTAAGTTCAACTGTAATATTCATCGTATCTACTACAGCCTGTGAACGACCATATCCGGTCATACTTCTTATCATATATTCAACTCCGTATTAAAACTATTTACAGCAACTACCTTTTAATAAAGTAGGAATGTCCCCACTGTAAACATCGTTAATTTTTTCAAAGCCTAAATGTGTTAGAACATCACTAACATCTTCTAATTCGCAATAACACATATAAGCATTTCTGTTTGCGCAATAGTTCAATCCTGAACGTAAAAAACCTTCTACAAGAAGCTTATCAGAAAAATCACATTCTATAGAAAGGACATAACAACGATAACCATCAATCTTTACAAGGCATTTTCCGACTTCATTTCCGTTTTCATCAACGCCAATATAAGCACCATAAACAGAATCATCATTATAAAAACTATTGTCAAACAAAGAACAAATTTTAGAAATATCACTAATTGGTTTATAAAAAATCATTATTTCAAATTCTTTCTATCAATAGAAGAAGCGACCGTAAGCTTATGAACCTCTTCTTCTGTAAGATTTCTCCAATCGCCCTGCTTCAACATACCAAGTTTAACAGAACCAATTTGTGTTCGTTTAAGTCGTGCAACTTCAAGACCTAACGAATCGCACATTTTTCTAATCTGACGATTTCGTCCTTCATAGATAATAATCTCAATGACAACTCTACCCTCTTTTTTCTCTAATACACGAACTTCAGAAGGTAATGTCATTCTACCATCAATTTCAATACCTGTAGTTAAGGCTGTAATCTGCTCATCAGTAATGGTAGGTCTAATTGTAACACGATAAGATTTTGGCACATGTCTTGTAGGATGTGTAAGAGCATTAGCAAAATCACCATCGTCTGTTAATAAGAGAAGACCTTCTGAATCTCTGTCTAATCTGCCAACAGGATAAACTCTTGTACCAACATCTTCAATAAGTTGAGCAACACATTTTCTACCCATTTCATCACTTAAGGTAGTAATAAAACCTCTTGGTTTATGAAGCATTATATATGTGTTTTTCTTATTTATCTTTTTAATTTTCTTTCCTGCGATAACAACAGTGTCACGAGCAGGGTCAACTTTATCACCAATAGAAGCAGGTTTACCATTAACTTTTACTTTACCTGCTAAAATCAAATCTTCAGCTTTTCTTCTTGATGCTACACCGCACTCTGATAAATACTTCTGAAGTCTGATCTTGTTATCTGCCATAGTTTCACCTAAAACCTTAATAAATCTAAAATAACATAGAATCACCGTCGAAGAGCTAAAGCTCCTCAACGACGATTGTACAAACTATATTTGCAACTATTATTCTGCTTCATCAGCAGCAACACTTGTCATTGTTGAGTTGATTGCTTTATCCATTTTTGCTTTATTAACAGCATTGGATACTTTGTCAAACATTTCCGGTACGAGGCTTACAATGCGTTCTGCTGCATTATCAAAAGCAGTAATATGCTTAACATCAACATTACCATATGCATCGATGACTAAGAATGCAACAGGAAGAATTGTTACACCAGCTCCACCGCCGCCACCAAAAATATCCTGATTAGATTTTGATGGGAAATCAGAACCACCTGATGCAAAACCATATGTAACCTTAGATACAGGAATAATTGTTACACCGCCTTCTACCTTCATTGGTTCACCAATGATTGTGCTGACATTAACTAAATCCTTAACTTTTTCAATTGTAGATTCGAGAATACCTGCTGCTGATGATTTTTCTTTCATCATAAAGCACCACCTTTATTTTTATTTTCTTTTTTTGATTTATTTTTTATTCCAAGAAGGAATTTTAATACAACATTAAATAATAATCTTACAACAAGCATAATTAATGCATTTATAAAGAATATTGGTCTGATATGTATAGATGTAGCAAATTGTGCTGAATTTTTTAAACCTAAAAAGTCCGGTTCTATTTCCACATCATATTTCTTGACAGGAAGATTTGTACAAATAAATGACATTGCCGGAAAAACCTTTTGACATGTTTCTCCATATTTTATTGCTGTTTCAGCAGCATCGCAATTACCGGTAACTGTCATAAATAAATATAATTCACGAATGACAATATGTTTTCTAAATGAATTAAACATTTTTGCAAGGTCTGATGCAAGATTATTAATTAATTCAATAACACCATCAAATCCCTGATTATTATAAAATCTGACAAAAACATTTTCTTTCTTTTCTTTTTTTTCAGTTGTTTCTTCAGGCTGCTCTTCTGACTCTTCTTTTTCTTCTTTTGGTTTCTTTTCTTTTTTTGGTTTATCGGATTTTTCTGAAGGTAAAATCTTAAATTTCAAAAATAACCAAGAAACACTTAACTTGAATTCATCAAAATACTCTGCATTTATTGTAATTTTCACACTTAATAGCAAAGTAAAAAAAGCAATAACACCG
>JAZNTF010000151.1:0-8515 GCA_045591625.1 Candidatus Fimenecus sp. | reverse complement strand
AATATTTATTGTTATACGAAAGGAATGGTCAAATGAAAAAAACTGAACTCATTAGCAAGGTTAAGAGTTTGCCAGGATATGTTAAAGAGCATTGGAACACACCTAATGAAGGTGAATTCGTTTCATTGAAAGAATTTGTTGCATATACAGCAACACAGGCAGGTTCATATATTTTCTTAACTGCATCAGGTCTCTTATCCTTCTCGGCTTCATATTTCTGTGGTTCAATTATGGAACTCAGTAATATGCAATTCCAGCTTGTAAACCTTATAAGTACAATTATTGGATATCTGTTTATGTTTATGAACCCAATCAGTGTGCTTATTTACGAAAACCATGGTGAGCTTTCACCAAAAATGAAAAGATTTGCTCATATCTGTTATTTTGGTGAAACGATTGTTGGTCTGATTTGTTACTTCCTGCCTATGGATACCTTTGAATTTATGCTCGGCACTCCACAAATTGTCGGTAACATTCTCTTTATAAGCGGTATAACCAACTACATAACATGGGGAATCCGTAAAAAATTCTGTGCAAAGCACGGAAGACTTAAACCATTTATTCTTCTTTGTGGTATTCCTGCTGCAATAGTGATGTCAATCATTCCATTTTTACCTATTCAAGGACTTCCAAGTGCTCTTAAACTTGTTATTCTTCATGGTGCTTTTACATTCATGAACTATTTCTATAACTCTTATGTGGGTGTTAATGGTCTTGTTACTTTTATGACTCCTAACTCACAGGAAAGACAAAGACTTCATTCGATTGTTCCTATTATTACAGGCTTTTTCCCTTCAATTATCAATATGTTTTTCCCTGCACTTATTCAGTCAACAGGTGGATATCTCAATATTGATACTTACAAAATATTTGTTCCTATTTTTGGCTTTATTGGTGTTTTTGTATCCTTGGCAGGTATTCACTGTAAAGAACGAGTTATTGAAGCATCAGGTGAGAAACGCAAAAAGGTTACCTTCTTGAATGGTGCTAAAAATGTTCTTAAAAACAAATATTTCTGGATTACAAATATCTCCACAATTTTGGGACAATGGTCAGCATTGGTTGGTGGTCTTCTTCAATTCTGGTTTATCTATTCTCTCAGAATGGAAGCATTTTATGGTGTTGCTGCAAACGTGGTTGTTGTAGGTATGACCTTTGGTAACATTCTCTGCCCTATCCTTACAAAGAAATTCCAGAAGAGAAACATCCTGATTGCATTCAGAGGTATTTCTCTTATCACAATTTTCCTTATGCTCTTTGCTGTAAGAATCGAAAATATTTATGTTTTTATCGGAGCTATGTTCCTTCGTAATACATTCCAACCTGTTGTTGATGGTATCAATGTTGGTCTTGGTGCTGACATTCAGGACTATCACCAATGGAAATACGGTGAACGTGCTGACTCTATGGCAGGTGTATTTGGTTGGTTCCTTAACCCAATCAATGTTGTTCTTGGATTTATTATCCCATGGCTTCTTGCAAGAGTCGGATTTACATCTGACTGGGATGTACTCTTTGACCAGGCAATCCTAAACAGCGTATTCAATATCTACACATGGGCAACAATTATCAGTACAATTATTATGGTAATTCCGTTCTTCTTCTATGACCTTACACGTGAAAAACACGATATGTGTGTTGAAGAGCTACAAGCAAGGCTTCGTGAAATTGAGGAGCAGGATTCCGTAGAAAGTGAGGTAGTTTGATATGAAGAAAAACATTATTAAAATTGCAGCACTTCTTCTTTGTGTCAGTTTTTTGTTTTCAGGTTGTAGTGCAGTATCTACCTTTTTAGGTATTGAAAGTGACGAAATAGAATACGCTATTGAAAACGGTGAGGCAGCTGTTACAAAATTACCTAACAAGGTAACTGTTACAAAGATTGTTATTCCGGACGAATACGAGGGTGTTCCTGTTACAAAAATCAACGACTTTGCAGCTGTCAATCTGGAATATGTAACTGAAATTACAATCGGTAAAAACGTTAAGGAAATCGGTCCTTGGGCAATGGAAAATAACCAGCATGTTACAGCTTTTAATGTTGATGACAACAATCCTTACTTCTGTGATGCGGATGGCGTTATTTATTCAAAAGATATGAAAACCTTGCTCTTCTACCCTCTTGCAAAGGGCTTGGTCGATTCAAAAGATGCAGAAGGTAATGACATCAAAATTTCAAAATACACTATTCCGGACGGTGTTGAAACAATCCGTACAAAAGCTTTTTATAAATGCTGGAATATTACTGAAATTATCATTCCTGATTCCGTAAAACGAATCGAAGAAAAGGCTTTCTTCCATTGTGAAAAGGTCAAAGACATAAAATTACCGAAAAATCTTGAATTCATCGGCAAGGATGCTTTTTCATATTGCTATGAACTCACAGAGCTTGACATTCCTGCAAGCATCAGACAGATTGACACCTATGCTTTCTATAACTGCAAAAATCTTCTGACTGTTAATGTAGACAGTAAAGAAGCCGACCTTACTCTCGGCGAAAAATGGTATCCAACCTTCCAGGGTAATAATATTGACGGATTAAAGATTAACTGGAAAAAATAAACAAAAGTCAAGGCGGTGGATTTCCACCGTCTTCTTTATTAATCCGATTCTTTCCCACATTAACTTTTCAAAATAAATATCAAAAACTCATAATATACTTGATTTATTTTTCAAATCATATTATAATATCAAAGCACAAAATTCTAAACGCATATCGAGATGTAGCGCAGTGGTAGTTTTGAGCACGACCGCTGCCGGTGGCAGATAAAGGGAGTGCGAAAAGGGGCAAAACAAGGAGTTATGCGAAGTGCCAACGAGCAGAAACGACTTGTGTTTACCGTAAGCCACGTAGTGGCGCGAAAATAAAATATATAACTAAAAAAAATATAAAAATTCTGAATACAATATCGAGATGTAGCGCAGATGGTAGCGCGCCACGTTCGGGACGTGGATGCCGCAGGTTGGAATCCTGTCATCTCGACCAAAACGGAAAAGGTACCCTTGTGGTGCCTTTTTTGTTTTCAGAAACTCTCTATTATTCAAATCGTAAACGGTGTACACAAAAACGGACATAATTGTCCAAGGTAAAAGACTAAAACTTGACATTATTTGCCATTTTTAGTATATTAAATGTAAAGAACAACAAATTTCGACAAGGGAATGGTGCTTTTATGTTGTATGGAACTGTTAAGACTGTGGACCACGCAGGCAGAATTGTTTTGCCAAAAGAATATCGCAAGAAAATGAACATAACCCCTGGCACAAAAGTTGTCTTATATGAAAACGATGGCAAACTCACAATGGAAGTTGTTACACCAAAGTGCAAGTTATGTGAAACAGATGAAAATGTTAATGAAGAGCTTTCACTCTGTGAAGAATGCATCAAAAAAGTAAAAGAATATCAAAAAAAATAGACTGGTTTTTTGCCAGTCTTTTTTTATGTGTTTTCTATAAAAAGCTCAAGAAGAATTTTAAAACATCTCAAAGAAACATTTTCTTCGTTGAGAAAAGCGACAAACTTTTCAAGTTCATTTTTAAAAGTGGTTATATCCTCAAAAACATAAGTGTTCTGCTGTTGGTCTGTTGCCACAATTCCGAAAGTGTCATAGATTTCTCCCTCAACGGTAATCGCATGAGAGAATATCTCATATTTCATTTTTTTAAGTTCTCCTTATAAATATTCCTGAAGATAGTCAAACAACCCCTGTAAAAACATTACAGAGGTTGTTTTTGTTTTAGATTATGGGTAGTCGAATGTAATGTGAGTTTCGCTACCGGCAGTGCAAGTTACTTTAATTCTGTAATCTGCAAAAATGTTGATAAGTCTGTTCTTTTCAAGATTAAGAACTGTACCAGTGCCAGACTTTTCCCATGTTTCAAGAGTTTTATAGCCTGTTGATTCTTCTTTTTGGAACTCAATCTTAATGTAAAGTGATGTTGAATATTTTGAAGATAAAGTCACTGTTGAAGTTGAATTTAATCCGCTAATAACAAAAGATGTACCCACTCCATCAATAACTGACCAACGAGGCATAATTGTATTCTCTTCTTCAACAGTTGTAGCAGAAGAATTGATTGCAAAAACAGAAAAAAGCATTGTAAGAATTAAAACAACGCTGAGACTTTTCTTAACAATATTTGACATAATTTTCACCTCCCTTAATCACTATATCGTAATTAAGGAAGATATTGTTAGTCTATTCTACTGTTTTTGCAATTTTCAACAATTCTACTTTTGAAAGCGTGCCACTAATTCTGTAAACATAATCAGTTTTAGTCCAAAGCAGATTATTTACACTTTCATTGCCTTGACAATAAGTATATTTTATATTGTCAACCATTATTTCTTCCGTTATAAAATTCTCAGTATCAAATTCCATTTTCATTGATGATGTGCATTTCCAAATTGTGAAGAATTGTTCATTGTTTGAAATGTATTTATACTCAACAAGTTTAGCCATTGATTCTTTTTGTTTCAACTCAAACCCTTCTGGTATGTAGCCAACTTTTATTTCACGATTAACAGAATTTTTGTTGTGTTCGGTTATTTTAAATATGCTAAAAACATTAAAACTATCAAGCGTTGTCTCACGTGATGATGGGAATACAAAAGCAGACAGCAACAACGCGCATAAAATTGCCGCCACCAATATCACTTTGATAGTTCTCGTTGTAAGTCTGTGATAACGGTCATCACGCATTTTATTGAAAAGATTTCTCTTCCATTTTTCGTGCTTTTTGCTACGCTCTGCTTCAGGGATTATATCAGGAAAAGTTGCTAACCAATCGTTAAGCGACAATTCACAAGCCTGTGCTAATTTAGTCATTATGTTCAGCTTCCTTTATATAATTTCTAACGAATCTCTTTCCTAGCATACATTTTTGTCTTACAGATGTTTCTGATATTCCTATTTTTGCTGAAATTTCTGCACCGCTGAATCCATAATAATATTTTAGACAGAAAACATATTTATATGATTCAGGCATTGCATCAACAGCTTGTTTTAAAAGCATTGTGTCGCAAACCTCAAATTCATCAACAGAAAGATTATGAAACTCTGTCAAGTCAGCATCCACCACATGTTCAATATGTTTCTTCTCTTTACGATACATATCAATGGAGATGCCTTTTGCTACTACTCGAACATAGTTCTTAAAACTATTATCGTCAAAATCCTGCTTTATGTTATGGAAGTCTTTCGCAAAACGAATCATTATTTCTTGCGCACAATCTTCAGCTGCTTCTTTAGTTTTTAAATGGTCTTTCGCAATGAAATAAACTGTATTATAAAACTTGTTATAGAACTCTTCAAATCGCAGTTTATCTTCCGGATTCTGAAGTAATGCTAAGCATATTGACAGCATATATAATCTCTCCTTTTCGAGAAATTATACATTAATTCGACAAATAAAGCAAGATTTGACAATTGATTAAATATTACATTTGTTCAAAATAAAAGTCTTCGATAACATCGAAAAGATGTACAAGTTCAACTTCGAACTGGTTTAATCTATCAACCAAAGTTCTGATTGCATCGCCATCTAAACATACATCTTTTACAATCTTAACCGGAATATGTTTCTTTAAGACGATGATTCCATATGTCTTTACGATTTTCTTCTCAATCATTGTAAAATGTGGCAAAGCTACATATCTCATCTATTTCCCCTCCTATCTACAACAGCCGCATTACTAAATCGTTATTGTGAATTTGATAGTGATAAAATTAAGATGTGATTGTTTATGTAGAAGCTTTTTCAGTTCTCTTTATTTGTTTTTTCATTCATTTTATTAGACATCTCGATACTGAAAATTTTGTTGATACGCAGATATGAAAATATTTACACATTTTCCCATAAACATTTCTATATTTTAATCTGAATTCTTAATACCTAAACTAGTTCGACTCCTGTCACTCCGACCACCTAAGTACAACTTAGGTAATACAACCGAAATCCCTTGAAATATAGGGGTTTCGGTCTTTTTTACGCCTTAAATCACTCTGAAAATGGGTGTTTTTTGCATTTTTAGTGTCACCGCAATATTTGTAATCGTTTACGGAGTACGGGTAATCGTTTACGGAGTATAAAAATCACCACACCTGACAACCTGCAACAACACTAAAAACTATTGCACTTCTCTTGGTATGGGTGGTATAATTGGTTTGATAAATAAGAATTTGAAAGAGATGTACACAATGGATAGCAAAGCATTTATTAAATACATATCAGCATTATTGCTGTTCGGTCTTAACGGAATAGTAGCAAACCATATTCCTCTAAACAGTTATGAAATTGTGTTTTTACGAACACTAATCGGTAGTATCCTTCTAATTATTCTGTTCTTATTTGGCAAGGGTAAATTTCATATTAAGGCATACAAGAAAGATACCTTCTTTATTGTTATGTCGGGTGTTGCGATGGGAACAAGCTGGATGTTTCTATATGAAGCATATCAGCAGATAGGTGTAAGTCTCTCTTCTTTGCTCTATTATTGCGGACCTGTTATTGTGATGATATTATCACCTATTATCTTTCGTGAAAAACTGACTGCACCTAAATTATTAGGCTTTGCAACAGTACTTGTCGGCATTTTTCTTGTAAATGGTAATGCGGTTGGCGAGAGCAACCCTTGGGGCTTGTTCTGCGGTGTAATGTCAGCGGTAATGTATTTCTTTATGGTAACACTCAACAAGCAATCCAAAAATATCAGTGGTATGGAAAACTCCGTAATACAGCTTGTGGTCAGCTTCTTGACCGTGGCTATATTCACAGGGTTTAAGCAAGGATTTATTATCAATGTACCCGCATACGCTTGGGGTTGGATTTTGATACTTGGTATTCTAAACACAGGAATTGGTTGTTATCTGTATTTTTCGCCACTCGCAAAACTACCTGTGCAAACAATAGCGGTGTGCGGTTATTTGGAACCTTTGTCAGCAGTTGTTTTTGCTGCACTTTTGCTTGGCGAAAAAATGACTGCAATACAAATTATCGGTGCAGTATGTATTATCGGTGGTGCAATGATTGGTGAATTGATTAAACCGAAGAAATCATAATTTGTGGAGAAAGAAATATGTTATTATTTGAACAGACAAATAAATACTCATATCGTGACCCTGCTGCTTATATTGAAAATGGTATTATATATTTGTTTTTCACTTTGGTAGAGAACACTCCTGAAAGACAGCATTTTTATGTGGCTATGAGTCAAAGCAAAGATTTTAAAAGTTGGACTGAACCGAAAATATTAACAGAAAAGAATAATCTGAAAAACTATTCTTCACCGGGTAATGTTATTAAATATAACAGTAAGTATTATCTTTGTGTGCAGACCTATCCGAGAGAAAACGGACAGATTTACGGTAATGAAAATTCCCGTATTTTCACAATAAGAAGTAAGGATTTAATAAATTGGGAAAAGCCTGAACTTTTAAAGGTCAAGGGTGATGTTCCTGAAAGTGAAATGGGAAGAATGATAGACCCATACATTCTTCAGGACGATGATAAGTTTATATGCTTTTTCAAGCAGAACGGTGTTTCATACAGCACATCAACGGATTTAATAAATTGGCAATTTCAAGGTTCTGCCGATTGTGGTGAGAATGTCTGTGTTATAAAAGAAAATGACGAATATCTTATTTTCAATTCACCTGAAAACGGAATAAACATTATGTCAACAAAGGATTTTAAGAGCTTTAATGATATTAAAACTCTTTTTCTTAATCAGGAGAACAAGCCTTGGGCAAAGGATAGAATTACTGCAGGGTTTGTTATTGATGCAAGCAGTATTTCACCGTATAAATACGCTATGTTTTACCACGGTGACAATGAAGATAATTATCTTTTCGGAGCAACTTTAGCAGTAGCTTTCAGTAATGACTTGTGTGTCTGGTATGACTGAACAAAGTACAACTTAGGTAATACAACCGAAATCCCTTGAAATATAGGGGTTTCGGTCTTTTTTTATGCCCAAAAGCATTCTCAAAACAAGTGCTTTTTTATTTTTGGTGCTGTAACCATAGCTCTAATAGTGTACGGAGTATGGGTAAAGGTGTACGGAGTATGGGTAAAAGTGTACGGAGTATAAAAATCACCACACCTGACAACCTGCAACAACACTAAAAACTATTGCACTTCTCTTGGTATGGGTGGTATAATTGGTTCGATAAATAAGAATTTGTAAACAGATAGAAAAAAGAATTTGTGGTGGTGTATTATGGTTGGGATTATGGATATCGGCGGCGGTTTAAGAGGAAACTATGTAAGCGGTATTATTGATTTTCTCCTCGATAATTCTATTGATATTGAATATTGTTTGGGCGTTTCTGCGGGTAGTGCAAATCTAATAACATACATAGCAGGTCAGCGTGGAAGATTAAAAAGCTTTTATGAGGAATATTCATTTGAAAGACAATATATGGGTATAGGTAATTATTTCTGCAAGGGAATGTATATCAACCTTGATTATATTTATTCCGATATAACAAACAGTTACGGCAAAAATCCGTTG
>JAZNTF010000150.1:0-9576 GCA_045591625.1 Candidatus Fimenecus sp. | reverse complement strand
TCTGGTGGCGAAGTACAGTCTGGTGGCGACGATTTCGGCGGTGACGATTACAGCGGTGACCTCGGTGGCGATGTATCAGGCGATGTAAGCGGTGACGCTTCAGGTGATGCAACTGGTGATGCTTCAGGCGATGCAACTGGTGATGCTTCAGGTGATGCTTCAGGCGATGCGTCAGGCAATGCAGGCGGTAATGCAGGCAATGCAGCTTTCTCAAAAGCAAACGCTCACGAAATGTTCAACAAATGGACTGCAGCTGCATCAAAGGGTAACTACAAGTTTACTCGTGTATGTGGTTATACACCTGATGGTAAAATTAACGTTGGTAATGCAACAGATACTCTTAACAAGATTATCAAGGGTATCGATGAAAACGCATCTCTTGACTCAGTTGTTGGTGGATTCCTCGGAATTGGTAACAAGGGTAACGAAGTTAAGGGCGGCAAGCTTCCTGAAGGCATGAATGAACAGTATGCTCTTAAGGCTATGACTCTTACAGCAGCTGACATTAAGGAAGCAACAGCAAGTGGTAACAAATATACTGTTAAGCTTGGCAACTTCTCAAATCCTCAGAAGGATGGCAAGAATGCTATGAGCCGTGCAACAAACGACTTCTTCACACATAAGGAAGTTGTTGATGGTATCACATCACTTACATCACTTATCAAGGTTGAAGCTACAGACGTTCAGTATACAAATGTAACTCTTGTTGCAACAGCTGATGGTGACAACCTCAAGACACTTGAAATCAGCTATGGTTTCACAGCTAAGATGACTCTTAAGGCAGTTGTTACAATCAATGGTAACGGTAAAGCAACAAACAAGATTACATATACAGTTGGCTAATATATAACCAAACTAAATTAAATCAGGCATCATCGAAAGGTGATGCCTTTTTTATATCTCATTAAGCAGAGTTTATTATAATTTGCACAATACCGAAATCTTCGATATATTGACACCATAAATAAAATAAGATAGAATATATTCATATACTTAAGTAAAAGAGGAGAGTTAAATATGTTTTGCGGAAAATGCGGAAAAGAATTAAATGAAAACGGAGTATGTCCAGTATGCGATGCAAAGCCTGTGGTTGAAGAAGCTCCAATTAAGCCAATGGAAAAATTCGAAAGTAGTTCAGATGGCTTCAAGCCTCTTGTTTCAGCAGCTTGGTTTGCACCTGTAGCGTTGGTAGGGTCAGGAATTGTTGGTGGAATCATTTCAGGCATTATTGACGCAATTACAGGTTTAATTTCATCGGAACTTTATTCGTTGGATGATGTTATAGGTTCATCCATAACCAATGTAATGTATGCAGTTTCTTCTTTGATTTCAGCAGTTGTATTTGTGGTGGCTATAATACTTACTTACAAAATTGCATTCAAAACTGTTGACCCTGATTTGAAGAAAAAGAGTGAATTGATTATTTTCGTTCCATTTTTTGGTACTTGGCTTAGCGGTATTCTTTCTTCTGTTATTGCAAGACCAATTAGTGGGTTTGTATACAGTATGATTAGTGCAATGGGCGACTATTCTACAGCATATGCTGTTCAAGGTGTCGTGATAACTATAATTTCAGCTGTTATTACATTAGTAGTTGCTGCTGGTTTGTTCATCTTATCAAAGAAGATTCTTGCTAAAATTGAAGAAAAGTAAAATTGACAATGAGGACGGTAGATTATTCTGCCGTCTTTTTTTATAAAGGAAACAAAACTGTTAAAAATTGATGCGAAAAAAGTTCTTGACATTTTACAAGTGTTCTGCTATCATAATTAAGCCGCATATTAGGGGGTAGTATGTCTAAACGTGCTGAAAGTGGTAATTCCCCACCCTCGATAGCGAGTCTATATTTAAGGTAGGTTAGAAAAATGTACGCAATCATCGTAACAGGCGGCAAGCAGTACAAGGTACAGAACGGCGACGTTGTATTTATTGAAAAGCTTGACGTAGAAGCAGATGCAGAGATTACTTTTGACAAGGTTCTCGCAGTTGGTTCTGAAGACGGACTTAAGGCAGGTGCACCATATGTTGACGGTGCAAAGGTAACTGCTAAGGTTCTTAAGAATGGTAAGGGTAAGAAAATTACAGTATTTACTTACAAGCCAAAGAAGAACGAAAAGCGTAAGAAGGGTCATCGTCAGCCATATACAAAGGTTGAGATTACCGGTATTAACGCATAATGACAACCGCAAAATTTCTGTTTTCGGATGAAGTGGTAGTTTCATTTGAGTTAAGTGGTCATAGTGGATATGCCGAAGAGGGCGATGACATTGTTTGCAGCGCAGTTTCTTCAGCAGTTTATATGGCGGCTAACACGATAATTGAAATTATGAAATTAAATCCAGAAGCAGAGGTCCGTGACGGGTATCTTAAATTCACAATGAATATTGATGATGCTCGTAAATCGAAAGTGATTACTGACGGTTTGTATTTGCATTTAAGTCAATTACAAGGTCAGTATCCCAACAACTTGAAACTTGAAAGAGGTGTTTTTGATGCTTAAAATCAACATTCAGTTATTTGCTCATAAAAAAGGTATGGGTTCTACTAAGAACGGCCGTGACTCAGAGTCAAAGCGTCTTGGTGTGAAACGTGCAGACGGTCAGTTTGTTCTTGCTGGTAACATCCTTGTTAAACAGCGTGGTACTCACATCCACCCAGGTAACAACGTAGGTCGTGGTTCTGACGACTCACTTTTCGCACTTGTTGACGGTAAAGTTAAGTTCGAAAGAATGGGCAAAGACAGAAAAAAGGTAAGCGTTTATCCTGTTGAGCAGTAATTTTCGAAAAACTACTGAAATTCCCATCGCGTAAGTGGTGGGAATATTTTTTTGAGATTAACAGAAAATATCATTGAGGTATTAGTATGAAAACATTCAATAAAAGCACAAAACTTGATAATGTATGTTATGATATTCGTGGCCCGGTTATGGACGAAGCTGTCAGAATGGAATCCGAAGGACAGCGAATTCTAAAACTTAATATCGGTAACCCGGCACCATTCGGCTTTGCAGCACCTGACGAAGTTATTCGTGATATGATGTATAATCTTCGTGAATGTGAGGGTTATTCTGATTCAAAGGGTATGTTTTCTGCGCGAAAAGCAATTATGCAGTATTGTCAGATTAAAGGCTTTAAGGGCGTTGATATCGGAGATATTTACCTTGGTAACGGTGTCAGTGAATTGATTACAATGGCGATGCAGGGCCTTTTGGATAATGGTGACGAAATTCTAGTTCCATCTCCTGACTATCCGCTTTGGACAGCATCCGTAACTCTTGCAGGTGGTAAGGCGGTTCACTATATGTGTGATGAACAGAATGAATGGAATCCTGATATTGATGACATCAAAAAGAAGATTACACCAAATACAAAGGGCATTGTTGTAATTAACCCTAACAACCCAACCGGTGCATTGTATAGTGACGAGATTTTAAGAGGAATTGTAGAAGTTGCAAGACAGAATGACCTTATTCTTTTTGCTGATGAGATTTATGACCGTCTTGTTATGGATGGTCTTACTCATACTGCACTTGCGGCATTAGCTCCTGATGTGCCTTGTGTAAGTTTTAACGGACTTTCAAAGTCCCACAGAGTTGCAGGTTTCCGTGTAGGTTGGATGGTAGTAAGCGGTGATAAGAATAAAATCAAGGGATATATTGAAGGGCTAAATCTTCTCTCATCCATGCGACTTTGCTCAAATGTTCCTGCACAGAGTATTGTTCAGACTGCACTTGGCGGAATTCAGAGTGTTGACGAGTTGCTTTTGCCGGGTGGCAGAATTTATGAGCAGAGAGAATTTGTATATAACGCGCTGTGTGAAATTGACGGCATTTCAGTTGTGAAGCCAAAGGCTGCATTCTATATTTTCCCTAAATTGGATGTTAAAAAGTTTAATCTTCATGACGACGAAAAGCTTGTTCTTGATTTCCTTAAGGAGAAAAAGGTTCTTCTTATGCACGGTAAAGGATTTAATTATCCGACACCTGACCACGTAAGAATTGTTTATCTCCCAAGAAGACGAATTCTTGGCGAAGCAATGGACAGCTTTGCAGATTTCCTTAAGGATTACAGACAGTAATAATGTGACGAGGTCAATCGGCCTCGTCTTTTTATTTGATATCAAATTATAATTTATCATCAGATGTGTTTATTCAGACAACTTATTTTTTCACTTAATAATCACTTTAATATTGACTTTATTTACAGCAAATCCTATAATATTCAGTAGAAAATAAAACAAAAAAGGACTTATAGATTATGGGTAAATTGAGATTTTTAATTGCAATAATTGTTGGTAAGGTTTCTGCCTTTTTACTTGATAAAATTTTTAAAAGAGGAACAAATACACCGGGTATAATAATGCTTAAAATTTGTCCTGATGCGCTTGCTCGTTTTATTATGCCTCGAACAACAATTTGTGTAACCGGTACAAATGGTAAAACAGGTACATCAAACCTTTTGACACATATTATCCGTAACAGTGGTAAAACAGTTGTTAATAACTCAAAAGGTTCAAATATGGCTCCCGGACTTGTGTCTGCTCTTGTGACTCAATGTACATTGGGTGGAAAAGTTACTGCTGATGTTGCTGTTCTCGAGGTTGACGAGCGTTCATCTCAGTATATTTATACAAAGTTTACACCTGATTACATTCTTTGTACAAATCTTTTCCGTGACTCAATTATGCGAAATGGTCACAGTGGCTTTATTTTTGATAAAATCAACGATTACCTTAACGAAAAAACTACTCTCGTTCTTAATGGTAACGATGGTATTTCAGGTCTTTTAGGTGAAGGTGTTTGTGAAAGAGTTTTCTATACTGTAAACAAAACAGAAAGAAGTACAGATACTTGTGTTGATACAGTTTGTGACCTTATTGCTTGTCCGAAATGTAACCACAAGCTTCAGTATGACTTTTTCCATTACAATCACATCGGTGTGCCGAAGTGCTCACATTGTGGTTTCAGTATGCCGGAAAGCAGATACTATGCCAGTGATGTGGATTTCCAGAATGGAACTTTTGTTTTCAATGGTGACCGTGGTGAAAGCTTGGTACTTCCGTATCAGAAAGGTAATTTCTTCAATGTGTTCAATATTACAGGTGCATGTGCTGTATGTCGATTGATAGGTATTGATATTGACACGATTGAAAAAAGTATTGAGGACTTGTCATCAAAAACCGGTCGATTCCAGGAAAAAGATTACAACGGTATCGAGATTATTTCAATGCTTTCAAAAAATCAGAACCCTATTTCCTGTTCACAAAGTCTCAAATATCTTAATAGTACAGAGTCAGAAAAGGATGTTGTGCTTCTTATCACTGATTCAAATGATAAGGTGCACGGTCATGAGGATATCTCATGGATTTATGATACTGATTTCGGTCCGCTTAACAATGAAACAGTAAGAACCGTGTATGTTGGCGGTAGTCGTTGTTATGATGTGGCAAATTGTCTTGAAATCAAGGGGATTGATACATCAAAACTCATTCTTTTTGAAAACTATGATGACCTTGCAGAAGTAGTCAGCAAGAAGAGTATTGTTGGCAGAAGCGTTGTTGTTTATTTTGAACTTTATGCAACAAGTGTCGTTGAAAAAATCAAAAATGCAGTAATACAGAAAGGGGATAAATAATTATGGCAAAAATGGTAATAGAAGTTCTTTATCCCGAGTACAATAATCTTTATGGCGACCGCGGAAACTGTGAGTATCTTCAGAAAAAACTTTGTAAAGCAGGATATGAAACAGAAATAATTGAAACATCGCTTTATGATGAACCGGCTTTTATCAATAACAAGGTTGATTTTCTTCTTATCGGTCCGTGTCAGGAAAAGCACCAGTTAGCAGAAATTGCTGAGCTTAAAAGATATCGTGAAGAAATAAAAAATCGTATTGACAATGGCGGTGTAATCCTTGCAACGGGTAATGCTTTTGAAATTTTCGGTCAATACATTGAAAATCCTGATGGTGAAAAGACAAGATGTTTAAGTATTTATCCATATTATTCAACACAGTTTTCAAAACTTCGTTATAATGATTGCAGTGTCGGTGAATTTGAGGATATGCAGATTGTAGGCTTTAAAAATCTGTTAAGTCATTCCTATGGAGAAAATCCGAAACCATTTCTTAATATGAAAAAAGGTGCCGGAATGAATCCGGAGTGCAAAATAGAGGGTGTTCACGAAAACAATCTTTTCGCAACATATCACACAGGACCAATTCTTCCTCTTAACCCACAGTTTACAGATTATCTTATAAATCTTGTGGATGATAGCTATGAAAGTGCAACTCTTGAATATGAAAAACAAGCTTATGACAGCAGATTAAAGGAATTACTCAAATGAGGTAGGGCGGGGTTTTACGACTCCGCCTTTTTGTATATTATCGTTATGATATCCTCAATAATTTTCATTTTATGATATGAAAACAAACAAAATATTTGACTATATATCAATAAATTTGGTACAATGTAAGAAAAAGTAAAACAATAAATAATGGGTGATATTATGGAAATGGTAAAGGTTTCTGCTTCAAAAGAATATACAGTGCATATTGGTTCGGGGTTTCTTGATACTGTAGGTGAAAAAATCAAGGAAATTAAACGACTTTGTCGAGTTGTTCTTGTTTCTGACGATACAGTTTTCGCTCTTTATGGTGAAAAGGTGAAAAAGAGCCTTACAGATAGCGGATATGCCGTTTGTGAATATGTTTTTCCTCATGGCGAGGATGCAAAATCAATTGAAAATTTCAGTAAGATAATGGAATTCTGTGTTGAAAACAGCATTACAAGAACGGACCTTTTTGTAGCACTTGGCGGTGGGGTAACAGGTGACCTTACAGGCTTTGTTGCGAGCACATATCTTCGTGGTGTTGACTTTGTACAGATTCCTACAACATTACTTGCTATGGTTGACTCCTCTGTCGGCGGTAAAACCGCTATCAATTTAAAATCAGGTAAGAATCTTTGTGGTGCATTTTATCAACCAATTGCAGTTTTTGCAGATTGTGAAACGCTCAACACTCTTCCTGAAGAAATATTTAACGAGGGTTGTGCCGAAATCATAAAATATGGTATGATTGCGGATAAGGAGTTTTTAACATTCTTAAAAGACAATAGTATAAATGAAAATATAGAATATGTGATTAAGCGTTGTGTTGAAATAAAGAGTAATATTGTAAATCGTGATGAATTTGAAAAAGGCGAAAGAAAATTGCTTAATTTTGGTCATACAATCGGTCATGCTATTGAAAAATGCAGTGGTCTTACAATTTCTCACGGAAATGCGGTTGCAATAGGTATGGTAATTGCAACAAAAGGTGCTTATGAAATCGGTATGTCTGACGAGGATTTCTCTGATATACTTATTCCGATTCTTGAAAAAAATAATTTACCGATTACTTGTGAATATTCAGCAGAGGAGCTTTATAAAGTGTCTCTTTCAGATAAAAAGAGAAGCTTTGACACAATGTCACTTGTTGTTCCTGATGAATATGGTCTTTGTAAAATTATGAAACTTCCTGTTGAAGATTTACTCAATTTCATTGAAAAAGGTATGAACTGAATGATAGTAAAATGCACACCATCTGAAATAAGTGGCACAATTAAATCAATCTCATCGAAATCTGATGCTCACCGACTTTTGATTTGTGCTGCACTTTCAAAAACTGAAACTAAGATTTATTGCAATGTGATGTCAAAGGATATCGCAGCAACTATCTGTTGTCTTCAAGCTATGGATACAGATATTTCAGTTGATGGTGATGTGATTACAGTAAAGCCGGAATCTTTTAATAAAAAAGCAGAGCTTGATTGTAATGAAAGTGGTTCGACCTTACGTTTTTTAATGCCTTTAGTGTCAGCGCTCGGAATTGATGCAATAATTACAGGTCACGGAAGATTACCGCAAAGACCTATTTCACCCCTTAAAGAGGAAATGGAGAAAAAGGGAGTCACTTTTCATACTGATAATAAATTCCCTTTGTATTTAACGGGACAGTTACAGCCCGGTGAATATGAAATAGCAGGAAATATCAGTTCACAGTTTATAACAGGGCTTTTGTTAGCGTTACCGTTACTCAATGGTGACAGTAAAATTAAGTTGGTTCCACCTGTTGAGTCAAAGTCATATCTGGATATAACTGTTTCTGTGCTCAAAAAATTCGGAATTATAATCGAAGAACAGGAAAATACATATATAATAGAAGGAAATCAGCAATTTATTTCACCAAGGGAAATAACAGCGCAGGGTGACTGGTCAAATGCATCATTTTTTCTCTGTGCAGGCGCTTTAAGTGAACATGGCGTAACGGTAACAGATTTGGATATGAATTCACCACAGGGTGATAGGAAAATTATTGATGTGTTAAAAAATATGGGTGCTGATGTGCAAATCAAAGGCACAGAAATAACGATTAAAAAGAATAAGCTTAACGGAATAACAGTTGATGCATCCGATATTCCCGATGCTGTACCGATTATTTCAGTTGTTGCAACAGCTTGTACCGGAGATACAAAGATTATCAATGCGCAGCGACTCAGGATTAAAGAAAGTGACAGAATAAAATCCGTAGTGGAAATGATTAATTCTGTTGGTGGCAGTGCTGTTGAAACTGATGACGGATTGATTATCCACGGAGGAAAACAGCTTAAGGGTGGAAGTGTTAACGGTTATAATGACCACAGAATTGTAATGTCAGCATCAGTTTTGTCCATGCTTTGTGAAAATGATGTTACAATAAGTGATAGTAATGCAGTAGAAAAGTCATATCCTGATTTCTTCAAGGATTTCAATAAAATGGGAGGTAATTCAGATGTCCTCAATGACAGGAAATAAAATTAAGGTATCAGTTTTTGGTCAATCTCACTCAAAGGCAATCGGCGTTGTGATTGACGGTCTTCCTGCAGGTAAAAAAATAGATATGGAAAAAGTCCTGAAATTTATGGGCAGACGTGCTCCGGGTAAAAATTCCTTATCTACACAAAGAAAAGAAAGTGACACTCCCGAAATTTTGTCAGGTATTGTTAATGGTGTAACCTGTGGTGCGCCACTTTGTATGGTTATATATAACGAAAACCAACACTCAGCGGATTATGCTAATATAATGGATGCACCGAGACCGTCACACGCTGACTTTTCGGCAAATGTAAAACATAATGGTTTTAATGATGTTTCAGGTGGCGGACATTTTTCAGGCAGACTTACTGCACCTCTTTGTTTTGTAGGTGCAGTGTGTATGCAATTTTTAGACGATATGGGAATAAGTATTCAGTCTCATATTCAAAAAATCAAAAATGTAAATGATGAAAAAATCAACTATGTAAATATAAGTGAATGGAATACTGCGGAAAAGGACTTCCCTGTAATCAATGACGAAATGGGTAAACTTATGATTGCTCAAATCGAAAAAGCAAGAGAAAATGGTGACTCTGTCGGTGGCGTTATCGAATGTGCCGTAACAGGTGTCAAAGCGGGTTTTGGTGAGCCAATGTTTGACGGAATTGAAAATCAACTTGCGAAGAATATCTTCGGTATTCCTGCAGTAAAGGGTATCGAATTCGGCGCAGGCTTCCAGGTT
>JAZNTF010000149.1:0-3847 GCA_045591625.1 Candidatus Fimenecus sp. | reverse complement strand
CTATGTTCTGGCTTGATAAATACCATATTGACGGACTTCGTGTTGACGCTGTTGCATCAATGCTCTATCTTGATTACGGCAGAGATGATGGCCACTGGATTGCAAACAAAGATGGTGGTAACCAGAATCTTGAAACAGTGGAATTCCTTAACAAGCTTTCTATGAATGTTTTCCGCGATTATCACGGAAGCCTTCTCATAGCAGAAGAAAGTACAGCGTGGCCAATGGTTACAAAACCTGTTTATATGGGTGGACTTGGCTTTAACTACAAGTGGAATATGGGTTGGATGAACGATATTCTCCGATATTTCTCAACTGACCCGCTTTACAGAAAAGGTAATCATGGTTGCATCACTTTCTCATTCTTCTACGCATTTTCAGAGAATTTTATTCTGCCAATCTCTCACGATGAGGTTGTTCACGGTAAATGTTCACTTATTAATAAAATGCCGGGAACTTATGAAGAAAAATTTGCAGGTGTTCGTGCGTTTATGGGCTATATGATGGCTCATCCGGGTAAGAAGCTTATGTTTATGGGCTCTGAATTCGGTCAGTTTATCGAATGGAACTATAAGCAGGGACTTGATTGGCTTCTTCTCGATTACGATGCACACAAACAGTTGCAGACATATTTCAAGGAACTTAATCATTTCTACAAGGACAATGCACCACTGTGGCAGGTTGACCATTCCTGGGAGGGCTTCTCCTGGATAAGTGCAGACGATAACGATAATTCGGTAATTTCATTCCGTAGAATTGACGAAAAGGGTAAAGAAATTATTGCAGTTTGCAACTTTACTCCTGTGGCTCGTGATAACTACAAAATCGGTGTTCCTGCAAAGAGTAATTACAAGATTGTGTTTAATTCTGATGACACAAAATACGGTGGCACAGGAAAAGCACAACCCGAGAAAATCAAGTGGCAAAAAGAGGCTATGCATGGATTTGAGCAATGCGTTTCTCTTGATTTACCACCAATGTCGACAATTTATCTTAAGAAAACAAGATAGAATAATATACAAACCTAAATGGGAGGAATAAATATGGCACGAAAACAAGAATGTATTGCAATGCTTCTTGCAGGCGGACAGGGAAGCCGTCTCGGAATTCTCACAAAGAACATTGCTAAACCTGCTGTTCCTTACGGCGGTAAATACAGAATCATCGACTTCCCGCTTTCAAACTGTGTAAATTCAGGTATTTCTACTGTCGGTGTTTTAACACAGTATCAGCCACTTGAACTCAATGACTACATAGGTAATGGTCAGGCTTGGGACCTTGACCGTGCTAACGGCGGTGTTCACATCCTTTCACCTTATCAGCAGATTAAGGGTACAGAATGGTATAAGGGTACTGCAAACGCTATTTATCAGAATATTAATTTCATCGACCGTTATGACCCTGAATATGTTGTAATTCTTTCAGGTGACCATATCTACAAGATGGACTATAACAAGATGCTCGAATACCACAAAGAAAAGGGTGCATCCTGTACAATCGCTATGCTTGAGGTTTCCTGGGAAGAAGCAAGTCGTTTCGGTCTTATGATTCTCAATGACGATAATTCAATCAGTGAATTTGAAGAAAAACCAAAGAATCCGAGAAGTAATAAGGCTTCAATGGGTGTTTATGTGTTCACTTGGAGCAAGCTCCGTCAGTATCTTATTGATGACGAGGCTGACCCTGATTCTTCAAATGACTTCGGTAAGAATGTTATTCCGAAGATGCACGCTGACGGCGAACCGATGTATGCATATCTTTTCGACGGATACTGGAAAGACGTTGGTACAATCGACAGCCTTTGGGAAGCAAACCTTGACTTACTTAATCCAAAAGTTCCGCTTGATTTGTCAGATACAAGCTGGAAAATCTATGCAAAAACTCCTGTAGCACCTCCTCACTATGTTTCGGCAGATGCAACAGTTCAGAATTCAATGATTTCTGAAGGTTCAAGAGTGTTCGGTAATGTTGACTATTCAATTCTTTTCAACAATGTTACCGTTGAAGAGGGCGCAGAGGTTAAATATTCAATCGTAATGCCTGGCACAGTTATTAAAAAAGGTGCCGTTGTTCAGTATGCAATTGTTGCTGAAAATGCAGTTATCGAATCAGGCGCTGTAGTTGGTGCAAGTCCTGAGGATTGCGCAAATCGTGATGACTGGGGCGTTGCAGTTGTTGGCTCAGGTGTTACAATTGGCGAAGGTCAGTCTGTTGCACCAAAAGCAATGGTTGACGAAGATGTAGTAAGGGGGTAATCAAGATGACAGGTAAAAATATAGTTGGCATTATTTTTTCAAATGCTTATGATGAATGTATCAGTGAACTTACAGGTATCCGTACAATGGGTTCTGTTCCGTTTGCTTGCCGTTACCGTCTTATCGACTTTGCTCTTTCAAATATGGTAAATGCAGGTATCGAAAAGGTTGGTGTTCTTACAAAGAGCAACTACCAGTCACTTATGGACCATGTTGGTACAGGTAAGCCTTGGGACTTGTCCCGTAAAAATGACGGTCTTTTCATTCTTCCTCCATTCTCAACAAATGATGCAGGCGGACATCGTGACAAGCTTGCTTCTTTAAAGGGAAGTATGGGCTTTATCAGCCGTTCAGATGAAGAATATGTTCTTCTTTCTGATTGTAATATGGTTTTCAATCTTGATGTTGAGGCTCTTATGGATTACCACACAGCAAAAAATGCTGATATGACAATCGTTTATAAAAACGGCAAGGTTCCTGCGTTAAAGGATATTCTTGTTCTCGATATGAATGACGACGGTAAGGCAGAAAAAGTTACACTTTCTCCTGTGACTAAAGAAAATGTAAACTTCTCACTTAATGTTATTCTTATGAAAAAAGCTCTTCTTGAAAGACTTATTAATGATGCAATCAGCCTTAATCACAAGGATTTTGAAACTGACCTTATTCAGGGTAATGTTGACAAGCTCAATATTTACGGCTTTGAGGCAACAGGCTATTCAGCGGTGATTGAGTCTATGGAAAGCTATTTCAAGACAAATATGGAGCTCCTCAATATGGATAACTGTGACGACCTTTTCAATAACGACAGACCTGTTTATACAAAGGTTCGTGACGATATGCCTGCAATTTATGGTCTTGGCTCAAATGTTAAAAATTCGCTTGTTGCCGACGGTTGTATCATTGAAGGTACAGTTGAAAACTCGATTCTCTTCCGTGGTGTTCGAGTTGAAAAAGACGCTGTTGTTAAGAATTCCATTGTTATGCAGGACGGTTTTGTTGCACAGAATGCAACTCTCAACTGTGTTGTAGTTGACAAGAGCGTTGTTATTACTCCGAACAAGACACTTTCAGGCGCAGAAAATTATCCTGTATATATCGGAAAAGAAATTGTTATCTAAATGCAGTCTTTTTGCGAGGATTTTAGTATTTGTGTAGGGGCTGACGACCTCGGCAGCCCGAAATGAACAACAGTAAAACTAACGGGGGCGCCGAGTCGACGCCCCCTACAATAGAAAATTGAAAGGATAAAAACTATGAAAGTTTTATACGTTTCAAGTGAGGCACTTCCGTTTAAAGCGAGTGGTGGTCTTGGTGATGTGGCAGGTAGTTTACCACAGGCACTTCGCAAAAGACTTATCGGTGCTCGTGTTGTAATGCCTCTTTATGATACAATCAGTCAGGAACTTAAGGACACAATGAAGTTTGTGACAAGCATTTCAGTTCCTGTTGCATGGAGAAGACAGTATTGTGGTGTTTTTGAAGCAAAAGCAGGTGGCGTAATCTACTATCTTCTCGACAATCAGTATTATTTTAAGCGTGACGGTCTTTATGGCTATTATGACGATGCAGAACGCTTTGCTTTCTTTGCT
>JAZNTF010000148.1:0-8848 GCA_045591625.1 Candidatus Fimenecus sp. | reverse complement strand
GGGTGTCCTGTGGACACCTCTGCGAAGCAGAAGCACCGACCGAACCGGTAGGTGAGATTTACCTGCCCCTACATTTACAATCATATTGGTTAACATTTATAATCAGCGTCGCAGACCCTACATTTTGCACTTATAATTATCTCGACAAATTATAATTTGAAACATAAACCTATAACATGGTGGCATAAAATTCGGGGGAAGCCTCTTTATGACGCATACCCCCGAATTCAATTAAACTATTTTTTTGTTGTTGTTTCTGTTTTACTATTAGGCTTGAATGTGAAACCATTCTTAAGATATGAACCGAAGTTGAATGAATCATCATATCCGACGCCTTCAAGACAAGTATACTTTACTTCATATAATAATCCTTCATGGACAAAGTAATAGTCTTCTGCATACTGAACCAATTTACCTGAAGAATTAACTATCTTTGTAATTCTTACTGTACAAGGAATATTCTCTTTTGAAATAGTTGCTGTTTTCTTCTCAAATGTACATTCACTGCCAATAAAGCTCTTTATTGTTTCTGCCTGTTCCGGACTTTGTTCCATTAATTTCTTCATCTGAGCTTCATCCTTCAACGCTTCTGCAACTGTCTCATTTAACTGGTCTTGCTGTTCAAGCATTGAATCAAGAGTTTCTCCTACCTTAAGCTTAGCAAGGTATCTAAATTCAATATAACATTTTTCATCTGTTTTCTTTTTGAAGATACGTCCTTTTTCTGAACCTTCCCAACCATCCGGAATACTCAACTTATAGTTTTTGCCCTGAATAAAGCCATCTCCGACTGTATCCGCATTCATAAGTAACCAGTATGTCTGTGGCTCTCCGCCTTCTTCAGTAATTACTTCCTGATTCTGACGGTCTGTTACAAGGATAGCAATTTCGTTTCCGTCATTAATGACTAATTCGCCTTTATCGTCCCTGTAAACAGGATACTCGCCACCATTAATTTTCATTGTTTCCATTTCTTTTTTACAAGCAGTGAATGCTGTTGCAATAAACACCATTGCCAAAGCTATTGCCATAATTTTTTTGTTCATATTTTTTCCTCCATTTTATGTTATCCCTAAAAAGGGGAGTACATACTGTTTTTTATCCGATTACTTCGGTAAATTTGGAATTCGCTTTAGGAACTATACCCATCCAGGTTTGTCCCGTATTAACCACAAGCTTTTTGCCATTTGAATCGATAAGTGTAAGCGGAGCACTCTGACCGGCTTTTATCCATGAAATCCTTTGTCCCACACCTTCTGAAATGTAAATACCTACTCCTTTTGTTTCCTCAAGGGTCCATTCCTTGTGACCTTCTTTTGTGTCAAGTGTTGTCACCTCAGAATAAAGCACTATTACATTTTCAACAGCCATTTTATTTTGGTTGTTTCCGTCCGTCATAATCTTGTCATTCATATAGTTATAATACTTTTTGTCTGCTTCATTATATTTGAAAGTGTGTTTATAACTACTAGAAAATGTAACCTTTATTTCTGAACATAATGCAGAGACCGACTTATCATACTGAAGCTCCATGCTGTCTTCCACTATAACATTGTATGGTGTCCATTTAGAAACCGTCTGCTTCGTAGAATATCCGAATCTTTCAGTAGCCTTTTGGATATAATCCTTTGTTGTATATGCTCTGTGTTCAATTGCCGTTTGCCTTGTTGTATCTCTCTTAAAGTATCTATCAAACCATTTCGTTCCATCAATATTATCAACTTTAAGATTTTTTATAGCCTGGTATGCCAGATTAAGGTTGACCTTTGAGCCGTCACTGCCACCTATGTGAACATATATAGCATTCATACCGGCTGCAAGTTCAACAAAATCGTGACGTGCACTTCTCACAGGCCCTACTTTATCCGGAATCTTCTCCGCATCAGCATAAACCCACATCATTCTGGTTATGCCGCCCTCAACAACTCCTTCTATTATAAGGTCAGGCGTTGTAATTCCCCATTGAGGTCTTGCAGCAGGGGAATTTTCCACCATAATTGCCACAGGCCTTGAGCCCTGTGCTCCCTCAGATAAATCCGCTTTTCCTGTCAAGGGATTTACACCATCAGGCATATCGTACTCCTGATCGCAGGGGTCTCCGGAATTTTTATCATCGCCAAATAGTTGACAACCTGTAAAAGAACTGATTAAAAGTACAACGGCAAGTAAAACACTGATTGTTCTGTTAATCTTTTTCTTCATTTTGTATATCTTTCTCCAAGATAATAAACTATTTTTCTATTTTTGTCTTTCCGCCCATATACATTTGTAATGGCTTAGGAATATTGATGCTTCCGTCTTCGTTAAGATTATTTTCAAGGAATGCAATCAACATTCTTGGCGGTGCAACAACTGTATTATTAAGTGTGTGTGCAAAATAGTTACCGTCCTTACCCTTAACTCTGATACCAAGACGTCTTGCCTGAGCATCACCAAGATTTGAACAAGAACCAACTTCGAAATATTTCTGCTGACGAGGGCTCCATGCTTCAACGTCGCAGCTCTTAACCTTCAAGTCAGCAAGGTCACCTGAACAACATTCAAGTGTTCTTACAGGAATATCAAGTGAACGGAAGAAATCAACTGAGTTCTGCCAGAGTACATCGTACCATTTCATACTGTCTTCAGGCTTACAAACAACAATCATTTCCTGCTTTTCGAACTGGTGAATTCTATAAACACCACGTTCTTCAATACCGTGAGCTCCAACTTCTTTACGGAAGCAAGGGGAGTAGCTTGTAAGTGTTTTTGGAAGTTCATTTTCAGGAGTAAATGTATCAATGAACTTACCAATCATTGAGTGTTCGCTTGTACCAATAAGGTAAAGGTCTTCACCCTCAATCTTATACATCATATTTTCCATTTCAGCGAAACTCATAACGCCTGTTACAACATCGCTACGAATCATAAATGGCGGAATATAATAAGTAAAGCCTCTGTCAATCATAAAGTCTCTCGCATAAGAGAGAATTGCTGAATGAAGTCTTGCAATATCACCGCAAAGATAGTAGAAACCATTACCGCTTGTCTTTCTTGCACTGTCAAGGTCAATACCGTTAAGGTTTTCCATAATATCAACATGATATGGCACTTCAAAATCAGGTGTTACAGGCTCACCGTAACGCTGAATTTCAACATTTTCGCTATCGTCCTTACCAATTGGAACGCTTTCGTCAATGATATTTGGAATTACGAGCATAATCTTTCTGATTTCTGCTTCTAATTCGCCTTCTTTTACCTGAAGTGCAGCAAGTTCATCAGCCATATCCTTAACCTTTTGCTTTGCAACCTCTGCCTCTTCGCGTTTACCCTGTGCCATAAGTCCGCCGATTTCTTTACTTACGGAATTACGAAGACCACGAAGCTCATCAGCTCTACCCTTAGCTGCTCTATATTCAGCATCAAGCTCAATTACCTTATCAACAAGAGGAAGCTTGTCTTCCTGAAACTTTTTCTTTATATTTTCCTTAACCACATCAGGGTTAGTTCTTAAAAATTTAATATCTAACATCTTTATTCCACCTTATTTATCAAATTCTTTTGCTAACTTTGTTAAATCTTCTTTGCCGAAGAACTCAAATTCAAGAGTTCCCTTATTACCTGACGATGATAAATATACTTTAACCTTTCTGCCAAGGAGATTTGTAAGAGCAATTTCAACCTCGTCATAATATTTATCACGCTTTTTAACTCGTTTCTTAGGTTTTTCTTTTTCTCCTTGAGAAGCATACTTAACCATCTTTTCAACCTGACGTACTGACAATTCCTGAGCAACTGTTGCCTGGGCAATTCTCAGCATTTCTTTTTCATCGTCAAGTCCTAACAACGCTCTCGCGTGACCTGCGGTAATCTTTCCTTCACCCAATATTTGAAGAACAGATGCCGGAAGCTTCAATAATCTTAATGTGTTTGTTACTGCAGTTCTTGATTTACCAACCTTATCAGCAGCCTCTTCCTGAGTAAATCCATAGGACTCAATAAGAGATTTCAAGCCTTCTGCTTCTTCAACAGGGCTCAAGTCCTCACGCTGAAGATTTTCTATAAGAGCAAAAACACTTGCTTCCTCGTCACTCATTTCTCTTATTGTAACAGGTACTTCAGTAAGTCCTGCCATACGGGCTGCACGCCAACGTCTTTCACCTGCAATAAGCTGATAACTACCATCTGTCATAGGACGAACAAGAATTGGTTGAATAATACCATTCTGTTCAATACTTTTTGCAAGTTCTTCCAAGCCATTTTCACTGAAAATTTTTCTTGGCTGATTTCTGTTAGGCTCAATTTCATTAATATTTAATGTTGCACCGGAAATTTCATTCTCTGCCACTGAATTATCAATAAAAAGAGAATCCATTCCTCGGCCTAATCCACTCTTTTTAGCCATTTTCACACCTCATCGTTTTTGCTGTGACAAAAACTCCTCAGCAAATGCATCATAAGCAATCGCTCCCTTAGAATTTTTATCATAGTACATAATTGGCTCACCAAATGAAGGCGCCTCTGAAAGTCTTACGTTTCTTGGAATTGTTGTTTTGTAAACCTTGTTTGGGAAGAATTTTTTAATTTCTGTCACAACCTGTTGAGTAAGATTAAGTCTTCCGTCATACATAGTCTGCAAAACTCCCTCAAGCTCAATATGAGGGTTATATAATCTTTTTACCTGACGGACTGTTGCCATAAGTTGTGCAAGTCCTTCAAGCGCATAAAATTCACATTGTACAGGCACTAAAAATGTATCCGATGCAGTAAGTGCATTGATTGTAATAAGTCCGAGAGAAGGGGGACAGTCAAAGAAAATGTAATCATATTTATCATAAAGCTGAGCCACCGCTACTTTTAAGCGACTTTCTCTCTTTTCAATTTCAATAAGTTCAACTTCTGCCCCTGCGAGATTCAAATCAGCAGGCATAATATCAACATTCTTAAACTGTGTCTTTACGACTGCATCATTAGCATTTATGTCCTTTACAAGAACATCATAAGATGAATTTACAATTTTTCTTTTATTTATGCCAAATCCACTTGTAGAGTTACCCTGTGGGTCTATATCCGCAAGTAAAACCTTATTTCCCTTTGCGCCAACTGCTGCAGCAAGGCTTACGGCAGTTGTAGTTTTACCCACACCGCCTTTTTGGTTAATTATTGAGACAACTTTTGCCAAAAATTCCACTCCAAAATAGTAAAAAGCATATTTTTAACTGCCTTTTACCCAATTTTATATAAGTATATCACATTATTTTAGAAAATTAAAGTCAAAATCAAGAATTTTTATAAAAAAGAAACATTTACATAAAAATTGTTTCACGTGAAACAAAATTATCCCTAAACAGCAAAAGACCCCTCTTACGAGGAGCCTTTCGCTGTGGATGTGGGGTGTGAAAGAGAAGGATATGGAGTGGCTTTCGCCACATTTATATAAAATCACTTGATATCGGGGGATACAAGTGGTTTTACCAATGGTTAACGGCTGTTTACTACTTGTCTGTCTTCAATTTTTGGAATTCGGACAATATATTCTACATATTCATCCGTTTCCGTTTTTACTGAATCTGCATCAATACCGGCTCTGCGGATTGTATCAACCGCATTGTTCAGTGTGTTTATAAATATTCGTATATCTTTAAATCCTTTTAGAATCTGTCTTTTAGCCGGTTCGTTTTTTCTAAGCATCTGTTCTATCAGTGATTCACTTTCATTAACGGTCAGATGTCTGTCTATTATAATTGACAAAGCTCTCGCTCTCTGAACTTCATCCGTTAAGGATAATAATGCTCTTGCATGTCTTTCTGAAAGTCCTGCTCGAGAAATCTTATATCTCATTTCATCACTAAGCTTTAAAAGTCTTAATTTATTCGAAAGCGTAGATTGTGCTTTTCCTAATTTCTTACAAAGTTCTTCCTGGCTCATTCTATAATCACTAATCAGTAGAGCCATAGCTTCTGCTTCTTCAAAATAATCAAGGTTCTGTCTTTGAAGATTTTCAATTACTGCAAACACCGCAGAATCCTCTTCTGAAATATTATTAACAATACAAGGTACCTTGTTCAGACCAATAAGTCTTGCCGCACGAAGCCTTCGCTCACCGGCAATCAATTCATATCTGCCATTTTCAAGTATCCTGACTAACAGAGGCTGAAGAATTCCGTTTGAACGAATACTCTGTGCCAGACCTTCTAACTCTTCATAATCAAATCTTCTTCGCGGTTGATTAGGATTTGGAAGAATCTCTCCCTGCGGAACCATAATAATTTTATTTTCTGTTTTTGCCTTATCATTGTTAAATTTTTTCATAATAAAAACCTCCGCAGTGCTTGTCCTTGTCTAAATCATAGCACTACAGAGGTCAGTTTGTAAAGAAAATCCGTTCGTCGTAAAACGACGCATTATCAAGGGGATTCGTCATTATTTTAATGGTTTTTTAGCAATCTGTGCAGATGGTCGTGGGTATTTTGTCGGAGTTTGCGAATTCTTTTTTATTCTCACAATTCTTCGTGGCATATTTTCGACTAAATCAAACAAAATATCTTCCTCAACTTTTCCACCGAGAATACTTATTGCCTTTTTTGATTCATTAATTTCTTCATTACTGTCAGCTGATTTCATTGAAACAAAGCTTCCTCCAATTTTAACGAAAGGAAGACAATATTCAGAAAGAACGGGGAGTGCAGCGACGGCACGAGCAGTTGCAAAATCATATTTTTCTCTGTACTTTGAAAGCTGTGCTGCTTCTTCTGCTCTCATATGAACGATTTCACCTTGAACACCACACTCGTTCAGCACACCTTCAATGAAACCTAATCTTTTCTTTGTACTGTCAAGGAAAGTCATATTGATATCTGGTCTTGCAAGTTTAAGAACTAATCCCGGGAAACCTGCACCTGTACCAACATCAATTATTTTTGCGCCTTCAGGAATATCAACATATTTGAAAATCGAAAGACAATCTGCAAAATGCTTTACCGTAACATCATCGGGTTCTTTAATTGCAGTAAGATTAAAGCTTTTATTTGTTTCAATAAGCATTTCCGCAAATGTATCAAGACGAGAAAATGCTTCATCATCAAGACTGATTTCAAACTTTTCTATTGTTCTATAAAGTAATTCTTTATTTAACATAATATTTTTCCTTTATTTCTTTTCATACTTACTTAAATGAATAAGTAAAACAGATATATCTGACGGAGAAACACCACTTATTCGTGATGCCTGACCTACACTTTCAGGCTTAACCTTTTTCAGCTTTTCCCTTGCTTCAAGACGAAGAGAATAAACATCATCATAATTAATATCAGCAGGAATCTTTTTAACCTCAAGTCTTCTCATTTCATCAACCTTCGCCTGTTGACGCTTGATATAACCTTCGTATTTAAGGTCAATTTCGACTTGTTCAAAAACATCTGCCGGTAATTCCGGTCGTGTTTTGTCGAATGGAGTTAAACATTCATAATCAAGCTGTGGTCGTTTAATAAGTTCGGCAAGTCTTATACCTGTTTTCATAGGTGCTGTTTCACGTGAAACAAGAACTTCGTTGATTTCTGTCGATGGAGCAATAGTAATTGATTCTACTCTTTCTCTTTCCTGTTTGATAAGCTCAAGTTTATTTTTAAACTTTTCATATCTCTCTTCAGAAATAAGACCAATTTCGTAACCATAATCAGTAAGTCTGATATCCGCATTATCCTGACGAAGTAAAAGTCTGTACTCACTACGGGAAGTCATCATTCTGTATGGGTCTGAACAACCCTTTGTAACAAGGTCATCAATAAGAGTACCTATATATGAACTTGCTCTGTCAAGAATAAATGGTTTTTTTCCCTGAATTTTGCGGACTGCATTAATACCTGCAATAAGACCCTGTGCTGCAGCCTCCTCATATCCTGATGAGCCATTGAACTGACCTGCACCAAAGAGATATGGAATTTCATTAAATTCAAGAGATGCTTTAAGTGCCAACGGGTCAACACAATCGTATTCAATTGCGTATGCTGTCCTCATAACTTCGACATTTTCAAGACCTTTTATACTCTTTAAAAACTTCAATTGTACATCTTCGGGAAGTGAAGATGACATTCCTTGAAGATAAAGCTCTTCTGTATCAAGTCCACATGGCTCAATAAAAAGCTGATGTCTTTCTTTTTCTTCAAATCGTACAATTTTATCCTCAATACTCGGACAATATCTTGGCCCTACGCCTTCAATTTTACCGGAATAAAGAGGGGAGCGATGAATGTTTTCAAGAATGATTCTCTTTGTTTCCTCGTTAGTGTATGTAATATGGCAAACCTCTTTATTTTCAGGCAAGTCAACAGTTTCATAAGAAAACGGAACAATTTTTTCGTCACCCTCCTGAACCTCTAACTCAGAAAAATCAACACTTCGTCTATTAATTCGTGAAGGAGTACCTGTTTTAAATCTTCTCAACGGAATATTCATCTTATAAAGAGCTTCCGAAAGGCGAGTTGCCGCAAACATACCATCAGGACCACTTTCATAAGAAACATCACCGATGTAAATTCTGCCACCAAGGAAAGTACCTGTTGCAATAATAACTGCCTTTGCCTTATATATAGCTTCAAGCTGAGTCTTAAGACAGAACAAATCGCCGTCTTTATATAAATCGACAATTTCCGCCTGCTTCATATCAAGGTTTTCCTGTAATTCCAAGGTATGTTTCATATATTTGGAATAATCACGTCTGTCAATCTGAGCACGCAAAGAATGAACCGCAGGTCCTTTACCTCGATTCAACATTCTTGTCTGTATAGAATTTTTATCTGCGGCAATACCCATTTCACCACCAAGTGCATCTATCTCACGAACAAGATGTCCTTTTGATGTGCCACCAATA
>JAZNTF010000147.1:0-3969 GCA_045591625.1 Candidatus Fimenecus sp. | reverse complement strand
GGTGTTTGGCATACCTTATGAAAGTTATGTTAACTAGTTAACTAATATTTCAAAGTCGTTTGAAATGTGAAGTGAACTAAATGAGGTTCACTTCATTTATATAGTTAATTTTAAGTAAGTATTTTTGTCGATTAATTTGATACTTGTTTGTTGTACTTATATTGAGATGGAGTTACTCCTGTTATTTTTAAAAACATTCTGTTAAAGGTGTTAATAGATGAAAAACCGCTTTCCATAGCTATTTCCGAAATGGTCAGGTGACTACTTGAGTTACTTGTCAATAGCTTTTTGGAATAATCAATTCGATACAGAGCTAAAAATGTTCTGAAATTCATACCCGTAAGGGAATGCAGTGCAGATGAAAGATATTTTTCGTGACAACATAATTCTTTTGCAATATCTGAGAGTTGTATATCTTTTTTAAAATTGCTTGATATAAAGTTGATAATTTGTTGAAAGCTATTATGCTTTTGACTGCTTTTGCTATTAGAAACAACAACTCCGGTTTCCAATAAAATGTCGGCAATTATATTCAAAAGACCGCTTATTTTTAATGATTTTGAAGGTGGTGTTTTCTCCAATTCATCTAATACCCAAGTATGATTAGAAAAATCAAATACAGGGCTTTGAAATTTCTTTTCCTTCATTGCCGTATGAAAAAGTGGTACAAAATCGCTTGAAAATACGGCGCAACGCATAAATGATGATGCTTCATTGCTGTATTCGTGAATTTGATTAGGTCCTATAAAAATCAAGTGATTTTTCGGTACAATATACCTTTCATTGTCAATGTAAACACAGGTTTCGCCCTGCTTGGTGAAGGCAATTTCACAATATTCGTGAATGTGTGGTGGAACAACCCAGTTTGTGTGACTGTTGCTTTTATAGTCATAGCTTTTACCAATGTTTTCGGATTGATAAATAATCATAAATGTGCCTCTAAACATTACTTTTTGACTATATTCTACCATATTTTGAGTTGAATGTCAATGCTTTATGTGTTACAATAAAAATGATAACATTAGTACATATTCGCGAAGGATATAAATAATGACTGGAAAATGGAGCAAGGAAAAGGCTTGGACTTGGTACAATGCGCACCCTTGGATTAGGGGATGCAACTATATGAGTGCCGATTGTGTCAACAGGATTGATCAATGGCAATCCTTACATTTTGAACAAACATTAAAAACCACCGAAGAAGAATTAAAGGTAATGCAGGAGTTGGGCTTTAATTCTGTGCGTATAATAATAGAGTACGTGGTTTGGAAGGAAGAGCACGATAGCTTCCTTGAAAGATTTGAACAGTATGTTTCGCTTTTAGATAAATATGGAATTAGTGCAATGGTCGTTTTAGCAAACGACTGTATGCCACCCAAAACAGAGCTTTGGAAAATGCCGTATATCGGTGAGCAAAGCTATGATATTGGTTATCACGGTGGAAAGAAGCATTCGCAGCACGGAAGGCACAACGAGCCCGCGCCTCACTTCTATTTTGACAATGAAGAAAGTGCCAATGACTATTTTAAAATGGTTAAGGAAATCGTTACACTTTATAAGGACGATGAGCGCATTTTAATGTGGGATGTATTTAATGAGCCGGGCAATAGTCAAAGAAGCGGAATTACCTTGCCGATTCTTAAGAGAATGTTTGAGGTTGTTAGAGAAATAAATCCGTCACAGCCACTTACTGCTGCAGCGTGGTGCTGTAATAAAAATTGCGTGTTTGATATGCCTGAGGATGTGTATTGCCTTGAAAACTCTGATATTATTACATATCACAATTACGGAAAATACGAGGAGCATATAAGGGTTATTAAGTATTTAAAGCAGTTTGGTAGACCTTTAATTAACACTGAATGGCTTGCAAGATGCACAGGCAATACGGTTTTTGAAAATTTTCCTCTTTTCTATCTTGAAAATATAGGCTGCTATAACTGGGGCTTTGTGGCGGGAAAATATCAAACCTATGAAGCACACAATTCACTTTGGGATTGGTATTACAGTGACAAAAATGCAGATATAGACCTGACAAAATGGTTCCACGATCTGTATAGACCAAGTTATAGACCGTACGACCCAAAGGAAATAGATTTGATTAAAAAATTCTGCACTTTTGCAGATGATGATTATAAAAACAAAAATAAGGAGATAACACAATGAAAAAGAAAATTATTTTATTGCTTACAATGGTTGCGTTGTTTATTTTCGTGTTTGCAATTTCCGTAAGTGCGGTGTCGAAAATTCCTGAATTTACAGATTTAATTGATATTTCATCTGAAATTGATATAACATCCTTAGAAGCTACACTTCAGAGCGATAATTCATCAAGAGTTTTATTAAAGGATGCGGACGGCAATTATGCTACTTACTTAACAAAGTACATAACAATATTTCCCGGAAACAAATCGATGTGTCGCTTCTCGGTGGATTTTGAAGCATTAAACGAGGCGACAAAAAAAGAATACGATATGACATCTATTGTTTGTATTGAGGTGCCTGAGGGTGTGTTAGGACTAAATGACTATGCCAACATTAAAAGTTGGACCAGCTTAGAGTATATAAAGCTTCCAACAAGCTTGGAATTTATCGTAAAAGAATTTTTCAAGCAGCACCCAAGTCTTAAGGTGGTTGATTGCTCACAGTCCTGTGTTACCACACTTGATACAAGTCTTTTTGCAGAATGTAAAGCGCTTGAAGTAGTCAGATTTCCACAGGGCTTGGAGAGTATGGGGAATGTTGCGTTGCATAACATACCTACTCTTGAAAGGGTATATTTTCCTGATACCTTTACTAAAACAGGCTCGTTGATTGATGGTAAAACTCAAAACTTTGCAATTTTCTATACCGGAGGTACCGATGACGATTCAGTGCGTACTCTCTTCCGTAGTATGATGCCAACATCCTTTGCACCAAAGGTTGTAGTGGAGGTATGGGACCCTACAAAAGACGATGATTACTATTTTAACAAAGCACAAGCCCTTGATTTATCAGATGATGGCTATATTCCTGCCGGTAAAACTCAATACTCTAATAATGCAGTGCTGGTGGTTTACAAATACAGTAAATGCGAAGCGTTTAATTACGGCATTCATAACAAAACAGAAACTGTTTCATACGCAAACGGATACAGTAATGTGGGTGTTCAGACTACAATTTGTACAAACGAAGGCTGCACATATATCAAAACAGTAGAATTACCAGCACTCTTTACCTGCCTCGGATACTCAGCCCCCGAGGACGGCAGCGGCGGAATTGCAATTGGCTTTACCGTAAACAATGAAGCTATTAAAGAATACACAGAAGCAACAGGCAAAACCTTTAAATACGGTGTATTTGCAGTATTGAAGGATAGGCTTGGCAGTAATGATATATTCGCACAGGATGGCACGGCAGCAGATGGAGTTGTCGATGCAGAAATTTCAGAATACGAGTTTTTGTCATTTGAGATTAAGATAGTTGGCTTTACAGACGAACAAAAGGACGCAAAGCTCGCAATGGGCGCATATGTGGCTGAAGCGGACGGCGAAACAACAGAATATTCCTATCTTCAGTTCGGCACACCTAATGAAAACGAAAAATATTGCTTCGTTTCATATAACGACATTGCAGGAGTGCCTTCAACAAACGAGGAGGGAATACAATGAAATACATATCTCCGAAATATGAATTGACCCTTATAGAATCTGAAGACATTTTAACAATATCCTCAAATGTATTTGAAATAACAAAAACAGACGCAGGCGAGGGAAAGCTCAAATTGGATTTTTCAAAATTATTATTCTGACATCATTTAACACAAAAGCCGTATAGAGTAAAATCTATACGGCTTTTTCCTTTGTTGGTGAATTATACTATCAAGTGCAACAGCAAATAAAAAATAGAAGTTCATACGAAACTATGGTACAATTAAGGTAACCACACACAAAAAAGTACACAAGGAGAATCGTATGAACTACAAACATTTTA
>JAZNTF010000146.1:0-11598 GCA_045591625.1 Candidatus Fimenecus sp. | reverse complement strand
TTTATCTTTTATTTATTCTTTATTATCTATTATCTAAAAAAAGCAAAGGACAGACAAGGATGTCTGTCCCTACGCGATTTTTATTTTATTTCTTTTTGTTTTCGCAGTCCATTGGGCATGTAGCACAGTCGCCCATCATAATGTCGTTAACTGTTTTGCCTGCAGGAATCATTGGAAGAACTCTTTCGTCCTTATCAATTGCACATTCAATCCATACAGGACCGTCTGCTTTAAGAGCTTTTTCAAATGCTGTCTTAAAGTCTGCAATTGTTTCTGCATGATATCCTGTTGCACCAAAAGCCTCTGCAAGCTTTACAAAGTTTGTCTGACGATGTGGGTCAGTCTGTGAGAAGCGTCTGCCATAGAAGCAGGTCTGCCACTGACGAACCATACCAAGCACCTGATTGTTCATAATAACTGTAATAACAGGAAGATTGTAGCTTACTGCTGTGCAGCCTTCATTAAGATTCATATGGAATGAACCGTCACCTGTAATATGAACAACCTTTTTAGCATCACCAAGACCTGCCTTTGCACCGATTGCAGCACCATAACCGTAACCCATTGTACCAAGACCACCGCTTGTAAGGAAACCTCTCGGATTTACATGGTGAACATACTGTGCAGCCCACATCTGGTGCTGACCAACGTCAGTTACAACAACTGTATCCTCCCCCGCCATATCGCAGATTGCACCGATTAACTGATGTGGTAAAATCTGTGAATCATCATCAACAGGTTTATAATCGACTGCTTTATAGCTTTCAAGAACCTTAATCCATTCTGCTCTTTCTTTCTTCTCAACAAGTGGTAAAAGAGCCTCAAGAACTTTCTTTACATCACCGATTACATAATGGTCAACAGCAACATTCTTATTGATTTCACTAAGGTCAATATCAATCTGAATAATTGTTGCTTTCTTTGCAAATTCGTTTGTATTAAGTGCAACACGGTCAGAGAAACGAGTACCAACTGCAATAAGCACATCAGCATCGTCAACTGCTTTGTTAGTAACATAACCACCGTGCATACCAAGAAGACCTAAGTTAAGTGCATTATTATAACCGATAACACCTGCTGCCATAAGAGTATAACAAGATGGAATATTTGCTTTTTCAACAAGATTAAGTGCTTCTTCTGAAGCATCTGATGAAACAACACCACCACCGAACATTACAACAGGCTTTTTAGCGTTATTGATAATATCGGCAATCATTTTAAGCTCGTCCATATCAACAACAGTTTCATCCTCGATTTCAACCTTTGGTTTGTTTTCAAATTCAGTAACTGCTGCAGTAACGTCTTTCGTGATATCAATAAGAACAGGTCCTTTTCTGCCTGTATTTGCAATACGGAATGCTTCACGGATTGTATCAGCAAGTTCATTAACATCCTGAACCATAAAGTTATGCTTTGTAATAGGCATTGTGATACCTGTGATATAAACTTCCTGGAAGGCATCACGACCGATAAGACCCTTGCCAACATTACCTGTAATTACAACCATCGGAACACTGTCCATATATGCAGTTGCGATACCTGTTACAAGGTTAGTAGCACCCGGTCCGCTTGTTGCGATACAAACACCTGTTTTGCCTGTTGCACGAGCATAACCGTCAGCAGCGTGAGAAGCACCCTGCTCGTGTGCTGATAAAATGTGCGTAATTTTATCACTATATTTATAGAGAGCATCGTAAATGTTAAGGACTGCACCACCCGGATAACCAAAGACGGTGTCAACTCCCTGCTCAATTAAAACTTCGGTTAAAATTTCTGAACCGTTAAGTTTCATAGTTTTATTCACTCCAAATCTTGCTAATGATATATACTTCCACTTATAAGAATATTAGTATATATTGTATAATAAATGAAATAAAAAAGCAACTGCAAAACAACAAAAAAAGCAACAGATTTCGCTCTCTGTTGCTTTATTTTATTATGCAATATTATGCATTTTCTTCTGTTTCTGTAACTTCTGTATTTTCAACAGTTTCTGCGATTTCTGTATCTTCACCTGTTTCTGTTACAGAAACTTCGTTATTCTCAACCGGCAAAGCACCTGTTGTCATAAGTGACTCAAACTGTTCCTTGTCAATCTTTTCAAGGTCGATGAGCACTTTTGAAACAAGATGGAGCTGGTCAATATGCTCACTGAGAATATCCTCTGCTCTCTTATAAGCATTACTGATGATATTTTCAACTTCTTCGTCAATTACAGCAGCCTTGTTTTCTGAATAATTTCTTGTGTGATTGTATGTTTTACCAAGGAATACTTCGTCATTATCAGAGCCGAATGCAACAGGTCCGAGTTTTTCACTCATACCGTATTTTGTAATCATATTTCTTGCAGTTTCAGTTGCACGCTGAATATCATTTGATGCACCTGTTGAAATATCATTAAAAATAATCTGTTCAGCAACTCTACCACCAAGAAGCGAAACGATATCATCAAGCATTCTTGATTTAAGAAGATGATTATTATCCTTATCAGGTGTATAAAGTGTAAAACCTGCAGCTCTGCCACGAGGAACGATTGAAATATGTGTCACAGGGTCCTGATTTTCAAGATAATAAGATGAAATTGCGTGACCTGCTTCATGATAAGCAGTGATTTTCTTATCCTTTTCGGAAATCTTTCGTGATTTCTTTTCACTACCTACAACAACTTTCATTGTTGCTTCTTCAATTTCATTCATAGTAATTGCCAACTTTTTGCGTTTTGCCGCAAGAAGTGCTGCTTCATTAAGAAGATTTTCAAGGTCAGCACCTGTGAAGCCAACTGTTGTTGCAGCAATCTGATGAAGCTCAACATCTGGGCCCAATGGCTTATTCTTTGCATGAACTTTAAGAATATCTTCTCTTCCCTTAACATCAGGGTATCCGACAGTAACCTGACGGTCAAATCTGCCTGGTCGCAACAATGCAGGGTCAAGAATGTCAGGTCTGTTTGTTGCTGCGATAACAATTATACCTTCATTTGCACCGAAACCGTCCATTTCAACGAGCAACTGGTTAAGAGTCTGTTCACGTTCGTCGTGACCGCCACCCATACCGGCACCTCTGTGACGACCTACAGCATCAATTTCATCGATAAAAATAATTGACGGCTGATTTTTCTTTGCTTCTTTAAACAAATCTCTGACACGGGACGCACCAACACCAACATACATCTCAACAAAGTCAGAACCTGAAATTGAGAAGAATGGTGCATCAGCCTCACCTGCTACTGCACGAGCAAGAAGTGTTTTACCTGTACCGGGAGGGCCTACAAGAAGCACACCTTTTGGAATTCTTGCACCGAGCTTTGAAAACTCTAAAGGATTCTTTAAGAATTCAACAATTTCTGTCAATTCTTCCTTTTCTTCATCTGCACCCGCAACATCCTTGAATGTTACTTTTTTCTTTTCGTCGTCTGCACGTTTAACACGGGCTTTACCGAAATTCATTGCACGATTATTTTCACTGCTAATTGAATTATTCATTTTTTTGAACATAACAACCATCAGTACAACAAAACCTAAAGTAAGAAGAAGTGATGGTAAAATACTGAAAATCCATGAACCGGATGTACCTGCTTCATAATTGAATTCAACAGGGTTATCAGGATTTGCTTTGTTGTATTCTCGAAGTTGGTCGTGGACATCATTTACAAAAAGATTAACATTAGGAACAGTATACTTATAAACTGTATCATCATCTTTAAGTTTAAATGTCATAGCACCGCTATTCATATTTAAATCAAGTTCAGTTATTTGTCCGTTGTCAAAATATTCAACAACTTCATAATATTTAAGCTCTTTATCAGCCATACGTCCCATATACATATATATCATACCGATGCAAAGTGCAGGTATTATGATATATGGGATTAATGTTTTCCAATTAAACTTTTTCAATCTGATTTTCACTCCTGTGGATTATTCATAAACTGCAGGTTTTAACGCACCTACAAACGGTAAATTTCTGTATTTTTCGTCATAGTCAAGACCATATCCTACAACAAAGGCATCCGGAATCTGTGCACCCGCATAATCCGCTTTAACATTTGCCTTTCTTCTTTCAGGTTTATCGAGCAAAGTACAGATTCTAATACTGTTAGGATTTCTTGCAGAAAGAATTTTAATAAGATATTCAAGGGTTACACCACTATCGAGAATATCTTCAACTATAAGTAAATCCGAGCCCTCAACAACATCTGTATCAAGGTCCTTAATTATTCTTACAACACCTGAGGTCTTTACCCCAGAACCATAGCTTGAAACTGACATAAAGTCGATAGTGCACGGAACCTTGATTTCACGCATAAGGTCTGCCATAAATATTACTGAACCTTTAAGAACGCTAACTAAAACAAGCTTTTTCCCCTTATAATCTTCTGTAATCTGCGAACCGAGTCTTTTTACAATTTCACGTAACTGTTCTTCTGACAAAAGAACTTTTTCGATGTCGTTTATCATTTTATTATTCCCCCACCACTGAAATTTTGATACATTTTTCAGTATTATTTTTAATTTTACACCGTTCACTAACACCAAAATATTCTGTCCACACAATTCCACATTCGTCTGTCAGAATATGCATTTTTGAACGTTCATACACAGAGATTTTTTCTTCATTAAAAAGTTTTTTGAGCTTTTTATTTACTCTGTTAGCCGGTTGATAACTATCGCCGTCAATTTTATTACGAACGGACAATGTACCAACGATTTTATCACAATCAACAAGCATTTGCTTGTCAGATTTTTTAAGATTTTGTAAATCTTTTTTTAATAAATAATCGAAAACAACTCTTCCCACCGGTGTTTCAACCATATCCGTTGTATTTTCGATTACAATTTCAAAATGCTCAACATCTTCAATATCATAAAAGAAGAGTTTTCTTTGGTCAGAATTAGCAGTCACATTACCACCGAGACTTACCTTACCACCATTTTCAATAATGTGCAGAACGGAATCAATATATTTTTTTGTAACATCCGGTACTTTCTGCTCTTTCAAAATCAAAGTAATAACCTGATTTTTTATTGCTCTATGTTCATTTTCAAAAGTCGAACAATCATAGCCATCTTCCATTCTTGATTTTTCAATAATATCTTTTGCTGACGAAATAATGTAATCGTTTGCAAGTTTAACAGAATCTATTGAATTGAGAAAAACATTATTAAAAGACGGATTAAGTGAAAACAATTGCGGAATAATGTTGTGACGAATCTTATTCCTTGTGTACTCATCACAAAGGTTAGTACTGTCAGTTACAAAATCAAGGTTATTCTCTTCCAAATAACTCTCAATTTCATCTCTTGTACACTCAAGGAGCGGACGTATATAAATATCTCTTGAATAAGGAATTCCGCTCAATCCTGTGAGTGACGCTCCACGAGACAGATTGAAAATAAAGGTTTCAATATTATCATTAAGATTATGAGCCGTCGCTACTTTATCACAACCACTTTTGCTAAAGCAGTCGTAACGGAGTCGTCTTGCACACGCCTCAATGCTCTCTCCTGTTTTTTCAGCTTCCTTTGGTACATTCACACAATATGAAATCAATTCTATTCCGAATTCTTCACAAAATTTTCGGCAGAATTCCATATCATGGTCTGCTTCTTCCCCTCTGATTCCATGATGAATATGTATCCCTTTAAGTACTTTTATTCCCAAAACATCTTTATTTGTAAGCAGAATATGTGCAAGGCATACAGAATCAGCACCACCTGAAAGTCCTATGCCCAACACATTACATTCATCTATCAAATTGTGCTCTGAAATTGTTTTTAAAACCTTATTGGTCATTTTTTATCCTTTCAAGAGTGGAAAACATTGTAAACTCAGGATTCCACGCAACCTTGACTGTTTCAGTTGAGCCATGTCTGTTTTTACCAACTATAACCTCTGCAATATTTGCAGATTCAGTATCTTCTTTTTCATCCGGGCTGTTATTATAATAATCCTCACGATGAAGCATAAGAACAATGTCCGCGTCCTGCTCAATTGTACCTGATTCACGAAGGTCTGTCATCTGTGGACGATGGTCACCTGAATTTTTTGCAACGCCACGGGATAACTGTGAACAAGTTACAACAGGAATATCAAGGTCCTTTGCCATCATTTTTAATGAACGAGTTATTTCTGAAACTTCGGCAACACGATTTTCTGTTCGTTTTGTACCTGACATCAACTGAAGGTAGTCAATTACAATGCAATCAACATCCTTCATTCGAAGAGCTCGAGCTTTCATTTCAGGAACATTAATATTTGCTGTATCATCAAAATACAATTCACAATTCACAAGATTTTGAAGAGCAAGTCCTAATTTTTCCCAGTCTGCATCTGTAATTTCACCTGTTCTGAGCTTATTACTTACAATTCTTGCTTCAGTTGAAATAATACGTTGTGCCAACTGTTCTTTCGACATTTCCAATGAGAAGAAAAGCACTTTTCTCCCCTTCATTGCAATATTTCTCGCAACATTAAGTGCAAAGCTTGTCTTACCCATAGCAGGACGAGCACCGACAACTATAAAGTCAGAACGATGGAATCCGCCGCCAAGAACCTTATCAAGATATGAAAAACCTGTCGGAATACCTATGTATCGTTCCTTTTCCTTAGGGTCAGCACTACCAAGCTTCTTAAGACGCTCAAAAACATCGGACATAACAATGTCACTGATTTTTGCCGGACCTGTTGTATTCTTACCGCGACGGATATCATAAATCTTCTGCTCTGCCAAATCAAGAAGTGAGTCAGGAGAATCTGTTCCGTTATTTGTCGCATCAAGAATATCTCTTGCTGTAAGCATAAGAGTACGAAGATAGTACTTATCTATTATGATTTTAATATAGGACTCAACATTTTTTGTAGATGGAACTGCATCGGCTATTTTCATAAGATATGTCTTACCGCCGATATCATCATAAACACCCTCTTTTTTCAGTTCTTCAAGAACAACAAGCGGGTCGATTCGTCCACCTATGGTATCAATATTAAGTATTGCCGTATATATCGCCTTGTGTTGAGGAAGATACAAATGGTCAATCTTCAACATATCGGAAACAATTGGAAGGCATTCAGGTTCTTTTAAAATCGCACCTAATACTGCCTGTTCAGCATCAAGGCTATATGGCAAATTAAGATTTTCAGAAGCCATTAAATTGCTTTCCATTTTTATTCCCCTACCATAACTGTCATTTCAGCAGAAATGTTTGTATATAACTTAACTTCAATTTTATATGAACCAAAAGCCTTGATATCACTCATTGATATCTTTCTTTTGTCAACCTTAACAGCATACTGTTTTGAAATTTCAGCTGCAACTTCTTTTGATGTAACTGAGCCAAAAAGTTTGCCGTTATTACCTGCTTTTGCAGTAATTTTAATAATTTTACCCTGAAGCTTTGCTTTTGAATCATTTGCAGCAGCAACCTCAACATCAATTTTGTGCTGATTTGACTGTTCACGATTACGAAGCTCAGTAAGACTCTGTGCATTTGCTTCTACTGCCAATCCTTTTGGGAAAAGAAAATTTCTTGCATATCCGTCAGAAGCCTTTACTTTTTCCCCTTTTTTACCAAGACCTTTTACATCTGCTTTCAAAATTACATCCATATCTATAACCTCTTTTCATTAATCTTATTTATTGCCTGTTTAAGAAGATTAAGTGCATTATCAAAGGTTTCACCCTTAAGTTGAGCTGCAGCCATTGTAAGATGACCGCCTCCGCCTAACTCTTCCATTACAAGCTGAACATTTATTTCACCGTAAGAACGTGCTGAAATATTAATCACATTATCTGTTTTGAATAACACAAACGAACCGTGAACGCCATCAATATTTAAAAGTTCGTCCGCAGCCTGACTTGCAACAATTCGCACATCGTCCGACTCGAAATCGACAACACCTATTGCGCATTCATCATACATAGCTGCATTTTTAACAACTTCACTCTTTGCCTGTTGAGTTTTCATACTGTTGGAGAACAGCTGTTTAACCGCAACAGTATCAACACCCAGAGAACGAAGATATGCTGCTGCCTCAAACGTACGGACACCTGTTTTCATTACAAAATTCTTTGTATCAAGTGTAATACCGGACATAAGTGCTTCTGCACAAACCTTCGGTATATCAATATCCATATCAATGTACTGTATAAGTTCAGTTACCATTTCCGAAGCAGACGAAGCATTTGGTTCGTGATAGAAAATAACTGCTTTATCAATATGGTCAACTGTCTTTCTGTGATGGTCTATTACTACAACCTTACCGATGGAATCAAATAATTCGGGATATTCAAGGAAACTCTTTCGGTGAGTATCGAGAATTACCAAAAGTGTATTATTGTCAACGTAATCGTCGGCTTCATCGGGTTCTATAATAAGGTTGTTTATGCCGTTTGATGTGAGATATTTAGCCAAAGGCATAGCAAGAGTAGTTTTTGATGACATTACAACTTTTGCCTGCTTGTTAAGAGCTCTACATATCATTGCAAAGCCTACGGATGAGCCAAGAGAGTCAAGGTCAGCAAATCTGTGTCCCATAATTAAAACATTGTCACTAGTTTTAATTGTTTCTAAAATTGCAGAAGCAATCATTCTTGTACGAACCTTATTACGCTTTGCAATACCCTTTGAAACACCACCAAAGAACTCAAAATCACTGTTAGAAGATTTAATAACCGCTTGGTCACCACCTCTACCCATTGCCATATCAAGAGATTTTCTTGCAATTCTCTCACTCTGGGCAAGGTCCTTACCTGCACCGATACCTATAGACAAGGTGATTCCCAACACTTTTTCTCTGTATGTATAGGAACGCACCGTTGTTAAAACAGAAAACTTATTCTGTCTCATTTTCATAAGACTATTTGCTTCAGCAAATACAATAAATCTTCCGTTTGCCATCTTTCTGAAAACACAGTCATAATCAGCAAACCATCTTTCAACAATGGCTTCAATATCACCCATTACCTCCGATTGCTGACTTTCTCTGAAATCTACAAAAATATCTTCAACACTGTCAACATTTATAAACATTAAAACAGGACGAGTGGCAATAAATGCATCCCTGTAATATTTCAGTTCCGTATTTTCAACAAAATACAAGACGTATACAGTTTCGTTTTTATACTGAGTATTACTTGAAAATGCGGTATATCTTTTCCCATTAAACTCACATTCAATAGATGGCATTTCACGGATAGAATCCGCACCCTGACCGGATGTGAAATACTTCACATCTACTTTTTCGTAAAGTGAATCCATAAGAAATTCGCTACGGAATAACGAATTATACCATATTATTTTATCTGTACTGTCAAAAATAAGAACAGGTAACGGAAAATTCATCAATTCTCCATTTTCCTTATCCGCTGACAGCTTTTTATCAATTGCAAGAACAGAATTTTCAAGCTTTCTGAAATCGGTTTTATTCCTTACTATACCAATCAATACGATAATCAATGATATAACAAGTCCGCCAACAGCTACATAAGTATTATAAAAGAACATAACAACAGACAGCACCACGCAAAAAACAACTGCAAGAATTGTTGTCGGGTACAGAATAAAATTTCTATTATTTTTTCTGTTACTGTCTGTTTTTTTCATAACTTAAACACCTTTTTAAACTGAACTGATAATTGGCAATACCATCGGATTGCGTTTTGTTCTGTCATAAAGCAGACGGGAAATATCATCCCTCATTCTGTTTCTGATTGTATTCCACTCTATAATTCCCTCGTGAACACATTCATCAATCACTATCTGTGCAACGAGCTTTGCCTCAGAAATAAGCTCTTCCGAATCACGTACATATACAAATCCGCGTGAGATAATATCAGGACCGGACACCAACATACCTGTATCTTTTTCAATAACCGCACTGATAATCATAAGTCCGTCTTCGGCAAGTCGTTTTCTCTCACGGATAACAGCACTGCCAACATCGCCTACACCAGAACCATCAACGAAAATCTTACCTGCAGGAACGTCCTCTACTACAGACATTTTTCGTTTTGAAAGTTCAACCTGTTTACCATTATCTCCTATATAAATGTTACCCGGAGCAATACCCATACTTTCAGCAACAGCAGCATGACTTCTTAAATGTTTCTGTTCACCGTGAACAGGAATGAAGAATTTAGGCTTTGCAAGACTCATCATAAGACGAAGTTCTTCCTGACAAGCATGACCTGAAACATGCACTTCATACATTCTTTCATAAACAACTTCTGCTCCACGCTTTAAGAGCTCATCAACAACCTTGCCAACGGTTTTTTCATTACCCGGAATAGGAGTTGCAGAGATAATTACATAGTCACCTGTTCCGATTTCAACACGACGATGCTCAGAAAATGCCATTCTGTAAAGTGCAGACATCGGTTCACCCTGACTACCTGTTGTAATAATAACAAGCTTATCGTGTGGATATCTTGAGACAGAATCTATATTTATAAGAATTCCTTCAGGTATATCAAGATAGCCAAGTCTTGACGCTGTTTCAACGACATTTTCAAGGCTTCTGCCCGAAAGTGCAACCTTTCTGCCCACAGATGCAGCAACATCAATAATCTGTTGAACTCTGTGAATATTTGATGCAAATGTTGCAACTATAAGTCTTTTTCCGTCTGCTTTCTGAAAAAGTCGTGCAAACGACTCACCTACTGTACGCTCACTTGATGTATAACCGGGTCGCTGAGCGTTTGTTGAGTCAGACAAAAGGCAAAGAACACCTTTTTCACCTAATTTTGCAATTCTTGCAAGGTCAATAACCTCGCCATCAATAGGTGTTGTATCAATTTTAAAGTCACCTGTCTGTAAAATAAGACCTGCAGGTGAATTAATAGCAAGTGCCAAAGCATCAGGAATTGAGTGGTTAACATGAATTGCTTCAATCTCAAAGCAACCCAACTGCACCTTATCCTTTGGCTGAATAACATTGAGCTTTATCTTGTCAAGCATCTTATGCTCTTTAAGCTTTCCCTCAATAAGCCCGATTGTAAGCTTTGTACCATAAACAGGAATATTTACTCTCTGAAGAAGATAAGCAAGACCACCGATATGGTCCTCATGTCCATGAGTAATAAAAATACCCTTTATTTTATTGACATTCTGTTCAACATATGTGAAATCAGGAATTACAAGGTCAACACCGAGCATATCAGGCTCCGGAAAAGCAAGACCGCAGTCAACAAGAATCATATCACCCTGACACTCGTAAAGTGTCATATTCTTGCCAACTTCATTAAGACCACCTAAAAACGCTATACGAACATTTACATCAGGCTTTTTCGGAGTCTTATTCTTACTCTTTTTCTGCTTCTTTTCCTGTGATTTTTTCAAAGGATTATTTTTTTGTGTCTGTTTTCTATTTGAAAAACCTTTTTTTCCTTTTGAAGGCTTATTTTTATTTGTCTTTTTTCTTTTCAAATCACTTGGTTGTGTTAATTTTTCACTATTTTCTTTTGCCATATTTTCCTCCTTTTTAGATTATTATGAAATTATTTTAAGTATATGTACCCGACCTAAGGACTGAGTCAGGAAAAATTTTTTAAATGTAAAATGAGTATAAAAACCCATACTATCTCAATATAGTTGTCTTAAT
>JAZNTF010000145.1:0-7935 GCA_045591625.1 Candidatus Fimenecus sp. | reverse complement strand
ATTTCAGTTTCATAATTTGTTTTATTGAAGAAGCAGACAGCAACTTCGTTATTATCAAGTGGTTTTACAAGAATGTCCTTCAATCCTTTTTTGATTCGGATACATTGAATTCCAAGTGGGTCCTGGTTAACGGCAATTACATCTTTATTTGTAAGAATCTGCAACACCTTATTATCAACATCAACAGTACCATCATATTTGATAAATTCTCTAATATCATTACCAAGAATAAGTGGTGCCGCCATCATAGACCATAAAGTGAAATGAGATTTATTCTCTTCAAATGTGAGTTTTCCGTTTCCTACTTCAAGCATATCGGGGTCATTAAATGCTCCGGGTCTTGCATACTTATCAAGACGCACATTGAATTCGTAAATACCCATCACAGATGCCCAAGTTGGCTGAATATCACCTGTTGTTCTCCATATGTTACCTGCTTTTCCGCCCCATTTCCAAGGCTTATTCCAACCCCATTCACAGATAGAATAGAGAATTTTCTTTTCTTCACAATGATTTTCTTCAGCATATTTTTTAGTAGCTCTTACGAGCTCTTTACCCATATTTTCATACTGAATAGCAGCACTATCCATTGGTGAAGCAACAGGATTTGTAATAGAAATAGTGTTCGTTCCCTTTTTAAGACGAATTTTAATCTGTCTTCTGCCTTCTCGCGAAAAAGCTTTTTGTTCGGCAATCAAAAAGTCATATTTATCTGTATCATTAACAGTAATCACACAGAACTGACCTTTTGTTGTATTCTTTTTCATAATAAGAGTAAAAACATATTCACCATCATCAGGTACAACAATATTATTAAATTCAATTTTACCAAGACCACTGCAAAGACCTTTTACATAACTTTGTGAAACATCTTCATAAACGACTTTTGCATCGCCTGACAAGGTAGCCTCTTTTGCTCTGAATACAAGCTCTTCGTTCAACCCGTTTCCGATTATTGAAATACTGTCAATATACGGAGCATCAGTAGGAATAAGAACATGATGACAATAGTCATATTTAAAATATTCAATTCCCCATTCTGCAAAGGTTTCAGCATCTATTCTCTCATTATAAAGAGATGCCGGTAAATCCTCACAAGTAAGTGTACCATTTGAGGAATAAATACCAAGTTTCATTCCCATATTGTTTACTTGTTCAACAAGCCATTTAATTCCATGAGGAAATGTTGATAAATCTCCTTGCAACTTACCATTCTCATCTCTCATTGAGGATTGCCAGCAATCGTCAAGGTTAACATAAACATATCCGGCATCTGCAAGACCTGATTTTTTCATTGCTTCCGCAATTTCAAGAATTACCTTTTCATCAATTCTCTGTCTGAAAATATTCCAGCTTGACCATCCCATAGGAGGTGTAAGCGCTGCACCGTTATTATACATTTCATCTTTTGAATAATGAAACTTTGTTTTTTCAAGCACCTTTTTTATCTCACATTTAGGACAAATATCTTTATTTTTAAGATATAAAATGCCACTTCCCAATACTGCACCTGCAGCAACAATTCCAGAAACAACACCAAAACCTTTTTTCATTATAAAACCTCACAATACAAAACAGGTCAGATGGTATTTTGCATCATCTGACCTGTAATATTAAATGTTACGGCCTAAATGCCGAATATATTATTCCTCAACAGGAGTCTCAGCAACTGCTTCAACTTCAACAGTTTCTACTTCAACAGTTTCTACTTCAGCAGTTTCTACTTCAGCAGTTTCTTCAACAGGAGCTTCAACTTCTTCAACTACTGGTGGGTCAAGAAGGGCTTTGATTGAAAGGCTAACTCTCTTCTTATCGAAATCGATTTCCATAATCTTAGCCTTAACAACTTCACCAACCTTAAGAACTTCTGCAGGTGTTCCGATATGCTTGTAAGCAATCTGTGAAATATGAACAAGACCATCTACACCAGGAATAATCTGTGCAAATGCACCGAATGATGTAAGGCTGACAATCTTACACTCAACTTCACTGTCAACAGGATAATCACGCTTGAGAATTTCCCATGGATTATCTTCAACCTTCTTATAGCCGAGTGAAATCTTCTTGTTTTCTCTGTCAAGTTCCTTAACAAAAACTTCAACAGTATCGCCAACTTTAACGATTTCTGATGGATGCTTAATTCTCTGCCATGAAAGTTCAGAAATATGTACCATACCATCTACACCACCAAGGTCAACGAATGCACCATAGTTTGTAAGGCTTCTTACTGTACCTGTATAAACTGCACCTTCACTAACATTTGCCCAGAAAGCATCTTCAATTTCCTGTTTCTTAGCAGCTGCAACTTCACGAATTGAACCAACTACTTTTCTTCTCATCTTGTTAACTTCGATGATTTTGTATTCAACAGTTGTGTTAACAAGTTCTTCAAGAGAATCGTTTCTTCTCATCTTTGCAAGAGAAGCAGGAACAAATACCTTGATTGCACCATCCTGAACAAATACACCCTTGTTGTCACCAACGATACCTGTAACACGGCCTGTACGAACAGAATCATCTGCTTCAAGATTTTCCCAAATAGCACCACGGTCATAAAGACGCTTTGAAAGTTTAATTGTGCCTTCAACATCATTTGTCTTCATGATACGAAGTTTGATTTCGTCGCCAACCTTAAGCTCTGCTTTTGGGTCAGCTGATGGATCATCACTATATTCATCAAAAGACACATAGCCTGTATGCTTTCTACCTGCGATTTCAACCTGAATTTCAGTTGCAGTGAATCCTACAACAGTACCAATAACGTTCTGGTCAGAACTCATTGTGCTGAGTGATTCTTCAAGCATCTGTTCAAAGCCTGCTGTCTCCTCCATATTAATTGTGTTTGCATTTTCAAAATTCTCGGACATAGTTTTTAGTACCTCCTTAATTATACTATCGGGCGTTGATGCACCCGCAGTAACGCCTATTGACTGAACATCACAAAAGGCTATGTCCAAAAGCTCTTTTGCCGTTTCAATCAAATAAGTCGGGCAGTTCGCTTCACATACTGCTTTAAGCTTAGCGGTATTTGAGCTTGACCTTCCGCCTACTATTATCATAATATCATTTTTTTGTGATAATAATAAGGCTTCTGCCTGTCTTTCTTCGGTCGCACTACATATTGTATCAAAAATAATTGCATTTGTATAGTATAATTTTATTATTTTTATACATTTTTTCCATTCTTTTATGCTAAAAGTGGTCTGAGAAACCACAATAAATGGTTTTTCAGCATCGAACGAATGATTTTTAAATATTTTTTCCAATTCATCAACAGAATTAAAAATGTAACAATCACCATTACAATAGCTTTTTATTCCCACAACCTCCGGATGATTTTTATCACCCGCAATAAGTGTCGGAATCGACGCCGTTGTGTTTTTTTCGCAAATTCTGTGAATCTTTTTCACAAATGGACATGTAGCATCTATATAGTCAAGGTTATTTTCCTCACAATATTTCAAGGTATCTTTTTCTACACCATGTGTACGGATAACAACCTTTTTATTTTTTGTTGCGTGTCGTATATCGTCAATTATATTTACACCTTTAGACGATAAGTCCTCAATTACCTGCGGATTATGTATTATCGGACCTAATGTACAGATGTTTTCACCATTTTCAACAAGCTCATAGAGCATATTAACAGCACGATTTACCCCGAAACAAAATCCTGCCGTTTTTGCAAGTGTTATTTTGTCTTGCATTTCTTTCTAAGCTCCCTCCAAAGAAGAACAATTCTGTCCATAACCATATTTGCAACTTCTTTGTTTTCTTTTGTTCCGCCGTCTTCTGTAAAATTCATTTCTTCATACTTGATAGCTTCACCAAACTTAACAAAAACTTTTGAACCGAATTTTCCACGTTCTTCAACGCAAATTGCAGCCGGAACAACATCACACTGTGCATTTCTTGCTATAAAACCAACACCTGATTTTGCCTTTTTAGGATAACCATCTCTTGAACGAGTACCTTCAGGGAAAATGCAAAGAACCTTTCCCTTTTTAACAAGGTCACTTGCATAGTTGATTGCCTGCATATCACCCTTACCGCGAACAATAGGGAATGCATTACAGCTTGTAAGAATTTTACGAGCAATAGGATTTTTTAATGCCTCATATTTTGTTACGAAATGAAACAACTTGTCCTTACACGCTGTCTGAAGAAATATGGGGTCATAAATGATTGAATGATTTGCCGCAATAATAAATCCATCATCACGGTCCAGATTTTCAAGACCCTCAACCTCTAATTTAACACGGGTTTTGCAACAGAAATTGCACAATGGTCTAAAAACATTAAATCCTTTATGTGTTTCATAATTACTGAAATCGAAATACTTTTTTTCTGACATTACATTTTCTCCTTAATTGTTTCAACGATTTTATTAATAGATTCCTCAAGAGTATATCCTGTTGTATTTATAATAACAGAATCTTCAGCAGGTTTCAAAGGTGCAATTTCACGATGAGAATCATTATAATCCCTTACACGTAAATCCTCAAGAACTTCTTTATAAGTAACCGCACTACCCTTCTCCTGAAGCTCCTTATATCTTCTCATAGCTCTTTCTTCATCATCAGCTGTTAAAAAGATTTTAACCTGTGCATTAGGAAGAACAACCGTACCGATATCTCTGCCATCCATAATGCAATTATTATTTGCTGCGATATCTCTCTGAAGGTCAAAAAGAAATGCTCTTACAGAAGGTATTGCTGATACATTTGATGCTGCCATTGATGCTTCCGGGAGTCTGATTTCATTTGAAACATCATCGCCATTAAGGTATACATGCTGAATACCATCTATAAATTTGAGTTCAACATTAATCTCAGAAAGCACAGCACCAACTGAATCAGAATCAGTTGTTTCTATGCCTTTTCGAAGGCAATACACACCAACTGCTCTGTATAATGCACCTGTATCCACATAAATAAAACTTAACTCTTTAGATGCTGCTCGCGCAACAGTGCTTTTACCTGCACCTGCAGGTCCGTCAATTGCTACATTAATCATTTGCTTAACCTCACTCTATATTACTGGCAGAAAGTCCTGCTAAACGTCCTGTTGAAAATGCAATCTGCAAATTAAATCCACCGGTATAACCATCACAGTCGATTACCTCTCCGGCAAAATACAAGCTTTTACAGATTTTACTTTCCATTGTTTTCGGATTAATTTCATTAATCCTGATACCACCTGAGGTAACTATCGCCTCGGATATATCGTTAAAATCCATAACCGTTAGTTTAAGCCCTTTAATGGTATCTATAATGTTTTTTCGCATTTCTTTTGTTATCTGATTAACCTTTTCAGATTGCTTTATACGAGACAACCTCAACACAGGTGAAATCAAAGATTTCGGTAAAAGCAGCGCAAGAACATTTGAAATTGATTTATTACTGTTATCGGCAAAATCGCGAAGAATTCTCGCATCAAGCTTTTCATGAGACAATGCCGGTTTTAAGTCGATAAAAATCTCATAGCGTTCTTTTTCCATCTCTCTCATATGAGCACTTGCAGAAAGAATCATTGGACCGGAAACACCAAAATGTGTAAAAAGCATTTCACCAAAATCGTCATATATTTCTTTTTTCTTCTTAGTGTCAACAACCTTGATAGCTACATTTTTAAGTGAAAGGCCCATACATTCACTACAAATTCCTTCATAGCATTTCAATGCGGATAAAGAAGGTCTGATATCAGTTATTGTGTGTCCTACACTTTTAGCAAGCTTATATCCGTCACCCGTAGAGCCCGTTTTAGGATAAGACATACCACCTGTTGCGACAATTACCGAATCAGCATAATATTCATTTCCGAAATCAGTAATAACACCTTTAATGCAGTTGTCTTCAGTTATAAGACTTATAACCCGTTCCTGTTTCCTCTTAACTCCCATTTCGGTTATATAAGTGTTTAATGCATCTACAATATCGATTGCTTTATCACTTACCGGAAAAACACGATTTCCTCTTTCAACCTTAAGTTCAACTCCGTAATCTTCAAAAAAATACATTACATCCTGTGAGTTAAAAGAAGAATATGCTCCGTATAAAAATCTACCATTACCGGGAATATTAGAAATGAACTTCTGAACATCATCTCCAATGTCATTAGTAACATTGCACCTGCCCTTACCTGTAATCAAAACTTTTCGTGCAATCTTATCATTTCTTTCCAAAAGCAGAACATCAGCACCATTTTCTGCAGCAGCGCCTGCAGCCATTGTTCCCGCTGCGCCTGCTCCAACAACAATTACTTTTTTACTCATTTTCGCCACCATCGGACTTATCGTAAACCTGATATTCATCCCATATTCTTTCAAGCTTATTGAAATTATTATATACTTCTTCACGTCGACTGAATGTAAGAGCAACAATCAGTGCATTAATAAGACTTAATGGTGCTACAAGCGAATCAACAACAGAAACCATATCACTTTTCGCAACAAGTAATGTATCAGAAAATTCTGCAATAGGAGAAACAACCGAATCTGTAATTGAAATAATATTTGCTCCCCTATCATATATAAATCTCAATGCATTTATCGTTTGCTTTGAATAACGAGGAAAGCTGATTGCAACACAAACATCATCCTTATCAATTCTGAACATCTGCTCAAACATTTCACTACCGCTTGATGTGTCAACAAGGATAACATTATCAAAAACAGGATTAAGATAAAAATAAAGAAAGCTAGCCAACGCTGCGGAACTACGAACACCAAGAATATAAATCTTCTTTGCTTTATTAATCATTCCGACTGCTTTTTTAAATTCCTCTTCACTCACACTTTCAAGAGTGTGTCTGATAAGCTCAATATCACCATTGAGAACCTTCTTAATGGCATCATCCTCACCTATTAAGCTACTTGAAACTTCCATTCGTTGAACAGCTGTAAGCTTTGATTTTATCATCTGCTGAAGTTCTTTCTGTAACTCCGGATATCCTTTAAAACCTAATTCTGTGGCAAAACGCACAACCGTAGATTCACTGACTCCAACTTTTTCACCTAATCTTGATGCGGTCATAAAAGCTGCCTTATCGTAATTTTCCGAAATGTACTGTGCAAGTTTTTTATGACCTTTTGATAGTTTTTTATTATTAAGTTCAGTTTTTGACAAAAGAACAGACTTCATCTATAAATACCTCAATTTTCACAAATAAATCTTTAGTCATTATACACTATTTCATCATAAAATTGCAATAATTTTTGCAGGATTTCTTGCAAATCATGTTTTTAAAGGTGAAAAACTTCTTTCCTTTGCGCAAACATCAGATTTTTTGAGCGAAAGATTATAAATATCAGTAGATTTTTCTTCAAAACTGAATATATACTGAACATTATCATTCATTTTTTCAACATCTGAATATCGTGTTATAAATGGCAACTTGCATTTTTTTACCAATTCACCCATTATTCCTGCACAATTCTTATTAAAACCTAAAAGTCTGCAATAAGGAACTTCCATCTGAATATCTTCAGCAGTAATATCAAATTGTCTGCAAAGCACCGCACGTCTTATTCTTGAGTGCGTGTATCTTTTTGTTTTAGCTTTATCATATATATCACAAAGACAATTACTATCCTTTATAGCATCATTAATTCTGTTTTCCAATCCTTCTGCCATATATGCAATGCATTCTGATTTTAAATGTAGTTTTGAGCGCAACAAAGCAAGTGAAGCTATATTATATTTTTCCATTAAAACCACACGACCTTCGGAAATACATTCATCATACAAAGTCTGAACATTTTCCGGAATATAATCTTTATATACTTGATTATTATTTATCAAACTACGTATATGCGTTGCTGAAGCAAAACTATCAACAGCAAAATCATCGTTATAACCGGCACCTACACGGTTCACACAAACAACATCAATATTTGAATTCAATTTTCTCAATGCTTTGACATATTCAATTGCA
>JAZNTF010000144.1:0-9454 GCA_045591625.1 Candidatus Fimenecus sp. | reverse complement strand
TATGTGCTATGGTCAACTGAACAAGTGCCAACGAGAAACAGAAAATCTGTAAATTCTGTGCTGTGGTAAGCCCTACATCACCTTCTGTCCAGAATGGATGCCATATTCTGTCTTCATAAACATTTGAAATTACAGGAATTGACAAATTCTGAAGCCACTGTGGTATTTGTTCAGGAGAAAGTCCGAACCAGGTACATGTCAGCATTCCCCACAATACCGTTGACAAGCCTAAAAGTCCTATAAGCAAAAATGTTGGTGGAACTGTTTTCTTCGCAATAAGTGATTTTATTATTGGTATTGCTGCAACAACACAGATAAATAGTCCGTATCCGCCATCACCGAAAATAATACCAAAGAAAATCAGAATAAATGCCAGAAACCAACCTGATATGTCATACTCGAAATATCCCGGAACTGCACCTAAAAAGTCAGTTAACGGATAAATAAGGCTTACAAACTTATTGTTTTTAAGTTTAGTTGGCACATCGTCTTCTTGTGTAGGTTCTTCCACGAGAAGTCCCCAAGAATTGGCTCTTGCTGTTTCTTTTAATCTGTCAAGGTTTTCAGTTTCAATATATCCTTTGAAATGTGCAACTGAAACATTTTTGTCATCAGACAGTTGTTCATCTACCATACCGGTTGCATAAATTTCAAATTCTATTTCCTTTTCACAGGCTTTTACAGCATTTTTAAGTGCTTTTGTATATTTTCCGTAAGAAAGGATTTTTTCGTCTAATGATTTAATCCGGTCACCAAGGTTGGATACCTTTTGTCGCATTTCTTCCGTGGACATTTGTGGTAGTTCTAGCTTATAACTATTGAGTGATGCAACGATTTCGTTTTCACCTTCAAATCCCGATTTAACCAACATACATTTTACGGAGTTTTTGCTTTCTGACAACTTAACGGTTTTTACATTTTCTCCCAAGGACTCGTATTCATTTTCAGGCATTTCATAAAATGAAATATCAACGCCTTTTCCCAATAATGCCTTGACGCTTTCGGGTTCAAGCTCACCCCAACTTTTAAGTCGTTCAAGTTCTGAATTAAGAGTAATCATTTCTGCCTGACAGTTTTTCTTTTCGTCTGTCAAAGAAGATATTTCCTTTGCAATTCTCAACGCATCAGTAAGACTTAATGCTTCACTCTCAGTGTCTTTTTTGTTTCCGAGAATAAAAACTGCACTTTCAAGCAAAGAAATCTTTTCTTTGAGCTCATTTAAATGGTCACCCGAGCCCTCAGTAATTTCAATATGAATCATTCCAAGTTTTCCGAGCTTTTTAAGTGTTTCTGTTTTTTTATCTCCCATAATTATGAGAGAAACTTTTTTCATAGGAACTATCATAATGCGTAAACCTCCGTTTCTGAAGATTCAGCATTACGCTGTGCTATTTTTCGTTTTGATATTTTTGAACGAACTACGGCACTAACCTGCTGGTCAGCCATATAAATCGATATTTTTTTGATATTTTTCTCTGTTTCAGGAATTTTTACCTTTTCAAATAAGTTGACTCTTTGACTAGTTGCAAGAAGTTCTGCACCCAAAAGTCTTACTTGTTCGTCTAACACTTCTGCCTCCAAATCAAGTGACATTGCTCTTTCCATATGATTTGCAGCAATATCAACCCACAAAGGTGTTTCGTACAAGTCATAGTCCCCTCTTGAAAAGTCTGCACCCTCATATGTGGGAATAGCAACACCTGCAATATTTCCTTTTCCTTTACGGATATTACTTACGGTGATTATTCCGTCAGGGAATACATCCTTTTCACTAAAAACAGCAATCCAATCTGTAAAACCCTTTTCAAGTTTTTCTTTTTCTTCTCTTACTGCTTTCGCTTTTGCTTCTATTGTACGAATTTCTGCTTGAAGTTGTTGTTTTTTAAGTGTCAGAGTAGGCAAATATCTCCGGTACATTTTAAGAGCATCTTTTTGTACCTTTAACTCATTTTTTGTTAATTTGATTTTTGCCACCTTAATCCTCCTTACTTAGGCCAGAATTCATCAGTAAGGTCTGATTTTATACCGGTTTCGTCTTTTTCGAAACAATCAGCTAATATCTCCCAGCCCAAATCAAGGGATTGTTCAAGTGACAAGTTAACTGACAAGTCCATCATCTTGTTTTCAAAAAGATTACCGTATTTAAGGAGTTTTTCGTCCCATTTATTCATTGAAAAGCCCATGTTTTTCTTTTCTAACGTTTCTTTATAAGAAGAATACAGACGAATCATACTATCCATAAGTGCTCTGTGGTCTTTTCTTGTTTTGCCGTTAACATTCTGCTTAAGTCGTGAAAGAGAACCAAATGGTTCGATACGACCACCCTTAAGATAATACTGTCCTTCAGTAATATAACCTGTGTTATCAGGTACAGGATGTGTTACGTCGTCACCGGGCATTGTTGTTACTGCAAGAACAGTAACTGAACCTGAATTTGCAAAGTCAACAGCCTTTTCGTAACGAGCAGCCAACTGTGAATAAAGGTCGCCGGGATAACCTCGGTTAGACGGAACTTGTTCCTGGGTGATTGCAATCTCTTTCATGGCATCAGCAAAGTTAGTCATATCAGTAAGTAATACCAATACATCCTTATCCTGCAAAGCAAACTGCTCTGCAACTGCCAAAACCATATCAGGAATCATCATACATTCAACAGTAGGGTCAGATGCAGTATGAATAAACATAACTGTTTTGCTCAATGCTCCACCCTGAGAAAGTTCATCCTTAAAATAAAGGAAATCGTCGTATTTAAGTCCCATACCACCAAGAACAATTACATCTGCATCTGCCTGCATAGCAATACGGGCCAGAAGTTGGTTGTATGGTTCACCTGAAATTGAAAAAATAGGTAATTTCTGCGAAACAACCAAAGTGTTGAACATATCTATCATAGGGATATTCGTTCTCATCATTCGGTTAGCAAGAATTCTCTTAGTCGGATTAACAGATGGTCCGCCGACAGGCTTCATATTCTCTGTAAGTGCTGGTCCTTTATCTCTTGGTTCACCTGAACCATTAAAAATACGACCTAACAAGTCTTCGCTGAATGAAACACGCATTTCACGACCTAAAAATCGCACCTCGTCACCTGTTGAGACGCCCTGACCTCCTGCAAAAACCTGAAGAGAAACAAGATCTCCTTCAATTTTATTAACTTGAGCAAGTGATTTACCGAAACGAGTGTTAATCTGAGCCAATTCCTTATACTGTACATTATTAGCTCTTACGGTAATAACATTACCGGTGATTGATTCAATTCGATTAAAAACTTTATTCATTCTCACTCACCGTCCTTTAATAATTGCTCTGCCTCAGAGCCTAAATTACCGTTCTTTTCTTTATACAAAGCGTCTATTTCTTCTTCAACCTTTTTAAATGCATCACTTTGGAATTCTGTATAGTTCCAGTCAATGAATTTCTGACGCATACGATTAAGAAAACTACGAGCATCATCTTTGTTGTCTATTTCATATTCACTACCCAAAACATTTATAAGTTTGTCGGTAACATATCGCTGACGCATTGTTCCACAGTTTGCATCTGTTAAATCAAAAGAGTTCTGCTGAAGATAAACTGCGTCAAGCATTTCTGATTTAAGGTAAATAATATAGTCGGAAATACTTGTACCCTCTTCACCTACAACCTTCATCATAGAGCCGATTTCGTTTCCGTGGTGAAGAAATTCTTTACAATAATCTGATTTTTTGCTATCAATAACACTTCTATATTTTGACCAAGAAATAAGTGGGTCAATAGCAGGATATTTTCTTGCATCTGAACGCTCACGGGATAATCCATGAAAAGCTCCAACAACCTTTAATGTTGCTTGTGTCACGGGTTCTTCAAAGTTACCGCCTGCCGGAGAAACCGTACCTCCGATTGTGACAGAACCTGTACTTCCGTCAGGCAAGCGGACATAACCTGCTCGTTCATAAAAGGCTGCAATATACGATTCAAGATATGCAGGGAATGCCTCTTCACCCGGAATTTCTTCAAGTCGTCCTGACATTTCACGAAGCGCCTGTGCCCAACGAGATGTTGAGTCTGCCAAAAGAAGAACATTGAGTCCCATCTGTCGATAATATTCCGCAAGTGTCACTGAAGTATAAACTGAAGCTTCACGAGATGCAACAGGCATAGATGATGTATTACATATAATAATTGTACGTTCCATAAGTGAACGACCTGTTTTAGGGTCAGTAAGTTCAGGGAATTCTTTCAATGTCTCAACAACTTCACCTGCACGTTCACCACAAGCAGCAATAATAACAATATCAACATCGGCATACTTTGATGTTGTGTGCTGTAAAACCGTTTTACCTGCACCAAATGGTCCTGGAGTACAATATGTTCCACCCTTGGCAACCGGGAAGAATGAATCAATAAGTCGAACTTTGGTTTCCATTGTTTCAACAGGTGCTAATCTCTCACTATAGCATTTTACAGCTCGTTTTACAGGCCATTTGAACGACATAGAAACAGAAACATCACGACCTCGTTCATCTGTAAGAACTGCAACAGTTTCTTTCACCGTATATTCACCTTTTGGGACAATTGACTTTAATGTGTATTTTCCGAGAAGATAAAAGGGAACAAAGATTTTATGAGTAAATGGTCCTTCAGGAACTGTACCGATATATTCACCTGCACGGAGAGTATCACCTACTTTTGCTGTAGGTGTAAATTCCCATTTTTTCTCATAGTCAAGTCCATCCGCATAAATTCCGCGTTCCAAAAACCAACCCGCTTGTTCTGCTAATACAGGCAACGGATTCTGAAGGCCGTCATACACCTGACCTAACAAGCCCGGACCGAGTTCTGCTGACAACATATCACCGGTAAATTCAACATCGTCACCGCACTTAATACCGTCAGTCATTTCATAAACCTGAATTTGTGCAATATTACCTCTTATACGGATAACCTCACTTTTAAGTGTAGTGCTGCCAACTTTAACAAAGCATATTTCGTTCATTGAAACATTGCCTTGAAATTCAACAGACACAAGGTTACCGTTTATGCTTACAACCTTTCCTGTATTTACGGTCATTATATAGCCTCCAACCTATCTCCATTCATAATGGAGTTGTAAATATTTTTATATGCGATTTCACCAGCATTTGTATCAAACTGTTTTATGTGTGAAATCAGTTTCAATTTAAGTCCGTAATAATAGACAAATTCCTCTGAAAAATTATCCATTGGTCTGAGAGATTCTAAAAACTCTAAACGATAATTATTAAGAAATCTTTCTGCTTCAAGAGGACTTTCAATCTCAACAGCAGTATTTGCTGTTTTTATAAGTTCATTTGATAACGGAATATTTTCTGCATCAAATGACTTTTTCATCTTGTCTGCCCTCACCTTTGCCAGAGCAAGGCGTAAATTTCTTTCACCATTGTTCCATTTTTCTATTAAAGATGAACTTGATTTTTCATAATTTTTTGACGGTAAAAGAGTCATTTTATTGATTTCATTCTGTATTCTTTTGCCTGCAACCTGATTGCACAACTCAAAAAATCGTTCTTCCGTAATCGGTAACGACATATTTTCACTGATTCCATCCAAAGACGGCAACTGTGATATCAAATAATATTCTGACATAATTATTCCGCCTCTTTCAAAAGTTTAACAACCTTTGGACTGAGATAATTTGACATCATATCCACAACAGCCTCAGTAGAATAATCGTAATATGCACCACCGTTATTAACTGCAACACGGAATCCACCATCAAAATTATCATTAGCTTTAAGAGTAACACCCTTTGAAATTCTTGCTTTTAGAGAAGAAAATACAGTTTTTTCCAAAACTTCCACATCGTTACTGTTTAAAATAACTTCAATGTTCTCCACATCAGGCTTATTTGCCCAACTCTCTACAACATTTATAACAAGCTGTGACAATGAATCAGCAGAATAAACTGAATCAACTGTTTCACCAACAATACCATTCAGTTCTCTTGTAACACTTTCTCTGAAGGAAATGAGAAGGTTACGTCCTGCCTGACGGATTGCGTCCTCACTTGATTTCACCATTCGCTCATTTTCTGCTTTAGCATCAGCCAGGATTTTATCAGCCTGTACTTTTGCATCTGCAATAATCTTTTCAGCTTCTGCTTTTGCAGATTTAACAATATTTTTTGCTTCAGTTTCTGCTACTTCCACACCATCTTTTTTAATCTGGTCAATGAGTTCCTGTAATTGTATTTCCATAGGGTCTACTCCTTTTCATTTATGCTGAATATAGCAATAATTATTTTTTCCTTCTTACAAAAAATGGAACCAAACTTCTCTGCAGTCAGCTGGTTCCGTTTAATACAATATTAATGAAATAATTATATCACATTCAATTTTTTTGTCAAGTTTTTGAATAACGAACTCTTAAAGAGTGCAACGCTATCTCAAAAACGACGAATTGTATCAAATAGCGTAGTCAATGCCAAATCAGATACCACTATTGATACAATTTGTGCCAGTAGTGGTATCGTTGTTTTATATAGTATTTAAGCCATTTAAAAGAATTAAGCGTTGCATTTGAGAACTACCCATTCCCTCTTGCAACACTTTTTATTATGAAACAACAAGTTTTCAAGAACTAAAAGTATAATTGCAAAGAATAAGACCCACTTTTTTAAAAGGCAGGTCTTATTCTTTCTTCGTATATTTTTATATCTTTCAACATCTGCACCTTTTGTCGGGTAAGAATTGTTGTCGAAACACCAACCCTCTTCAATAACTTTCACAATATATCTACTTCACAAAAGCCTCACACTGTTCATACAATGTGAGGCTTTGTTTTATCAATAATTATTGTCTACTGTTTCACCGATAGCTCTGAGAAGTGAGCCCTCGTGAGTTGAAGGAAGGTCACAGCTGTAGTGCCATATCATAACACCACCGAAACCATTATCGATGCCGTACTGCGTTTTTTTGCTAATAACATCAGGAGTGTTGAACCAGAAATCCTTGTTTATTTCATCACAATGATACCAGCCGTCCTCAGTCATTTTATCATAGCAACTATTATAACCGTACCAATAAGCTGACAGATCTGTTGGTCTTGAATAGAAAGGAAGGCCAATATTTATCTTACTTGCGGGAACACCCTTGTTCTTGATTTGCTCAATCTGAGCAATAGTATCCTCATAGGTTGCGTGCTTTCCGTTTGCATCAACAAAGTCATAAGTCATAAGCTCGAAAGTATCAACAGCCGAAATAGCCTTATAGGTAAAATGCATATTCCATGTGCTTGCTGCAACACCAAGGGTATAATCATCGCCCAGTTCGCGTCCAAGTGACACAAGGAATTTGTTAAAATAGTACCATGCTTTATCTGTAAGCGGGTATTCGTAGTCAAAGTGAACACCGTCAAAGTCATATTTCTCAAGAACTTCTATAATGTTTTCTTCAAGAACACCACTTTTAAAGGCTTTGTTGTGTTCTTCACTCTGTGCATCCATCTGTTCATTCCAATCATTATAATTGCCGTTAGCTGAAGGACCGAGAAGATTTAAGGTAATGTGAATATCTCTGTCGCCAATTACAGTGCGAACTGCAGACATAACTCTTTCCATTTTTGCTTCGTCATATTCCACTTCACCTTTGTTGTTGAAAGTGGCACATTCGAAAATGATAAGGTCAGTTATGATATCGAAGTCCTCAGAATTAAGGTCGGCTGCAGAATAAACACTGTCACCTCTTAAATAGGTTGTTACCTTGAAATCATCCACTTTACCGTCACTGGAACCGCCAATGCCGAAGAAGCCGTTAATTAATACAATAACGGAAGTTAAAAAGCTGAGTATTTTTTGAATAATTGCTGCCATAATTTATCTCCTTTATTATTTTCCCTGACCTGTTGAGGGTAAGCTTATCTTCAAGTGACACACCGTCACATCACGTAAGTATGGGACTTCATCAACCTCATATTCTGGATTTTTTACTGTTGTCGAATTCCCAATCCAATATTACTATTACATTCTTGCCAATGGTTTTGATTGTGTTATTTCTTTGTAGCTTTCTGAGCTCTAATCTTTTCTGCGTGTGCTTTCTTTTCTGCTTCAACACGTTCTGCTTCTATACGAGCATCTTCCATAGCCTGTTCGTGTCTTGCTTTTGCATCTTCATAGAGGCTCTCGATTTCTTCAAGTTTTGTATAGTTTGCAGCTTGAATTAAAAGTTTCTGTGCCTTAATTACAGGACGAGCAGCACGGGTATAAAGTGAATTTTCAGTTGTAGCATCTTTGATTTCTTTTTCAATTGCACTACGCTCTTTTTTAAGGTTGCCTGTACCTATAAAATTTTTTGCAAAGAGTGGAATGATAATACCTGTAACTGAAGGACCAAATGATTCTACAACTGCTTTAATAGATGAAACATTTGCTCTTTCCTGTGTGTTAGGTGAGAGAACAACTACATAATTGTAGTATGCTTCATAAAGGAAGTTGTAGAAGAATTGGAAACCAATGTTGAAGAGAAGAACAACAACACATTTTGTAACCTGACTCTCCATTTTTTCATAAGGCATCCAGAAATAACCAATTGATAAAAGTACGGTTGGAATACCCATTGAAATAAGATACGGTCTGTATTTACCTTTTTTGTTTCTTGTGTTATCAACAATATACGCTCTTAACATTGTAAGAGGAAAGCTGATAACAACTGCTATAAGATATATGTAATACAGATTCATCGGCTCAATACCAATGGTATTACCTACGAAAACGTTAGTAGCAGACAAAAGTACAGATGAAACGCATTGAGTAATAAATCTGATACCCATGCCACCACCTGCAAGAGCTGCAATCTCTTTAATTGGCATGTAATTGCCTAATGGTGGAGTTTTCCAATATGTTTTCACATAAGAAAAACCGTCTTTAACTTTATTAAATAAAGTCATATTTTTTCTCTCCAAATTTCATTTTGTAAAATTATATCATTTGAAGGAAGGTAAATCAACAACCAACTTCGTTTTTTAAGTATCTTTTTACCAATTCATCGGTATCTTTAAGATTGATTTTCTCGAAGAATGAAGTGTATCGCAAAACATGGCAAACAAGGACTTTTACATTCTTTTCTTTTGCCGCAAGAGCAATATCTGCACATTCTTTGACAGTTTGAGCCATAAGTTTTCAAGAACAATATCATAACCAAGGTCAATGGCTTTCAATGCAACATCATAATGCATGTTATCTGTTGTGCAAATCATTGTGATATCTTTTAGGTTTTGACAACATATCTTTCCATGAATTAAAACATATTTTGCATTTTTCTTAAAACTTAAAAAATTTTTTGTACCTGCAAATTCTATTTATTAGAATAATTATATCATCCACACAATAAAAAAACAACCGTTTTCACAATTCTATGCATATGCAATGCAATCTTAAAAGCAACGAATTGTATCAAATAGCATAGTCAATGCCAAATCCGATACCACTATTGATACAATT
>JAZNTF010000143.1:0-5407 GCA_045591625.1 Candidatus Fimenecus sp. | reverse complement strand
TTATTGAGAACACAATACCTTGTAGGGGAGGGTCTCCGTGCCCTCCCGAACATATGATGCACACTTACGGGCAGGCACAGGTGCGGGTGTCCTGTGGACACCTCTGCGAAGCAGAAGCACCGACCGAACCGGTAGGTGAGATTTACCTGCCCCTACATTTACAATCATATTAGTTAAATATATAATTCTGCATTCATCCCGATAAACTCCGATTTGCAATTGCATATTGAAAAATAATATATATTTTGTTACAATGATATAAAATCTGATTTTAAAGGATAAATTGTTATGAAGACTTATAATCTCAACGGACAATGGAATATGACTCGTGTGGCAACAGGAGACAAATATGAAGTAAATGTACCTTCTGATAACTACACTCAATTGTTAGAGTTAGGTGTAATTCCTGACCCGTATTACAAGGATAATGAAAAGTTAGTTGAATGGGTTGGTCGTGAAGACTGGACTTATGAAAGAACATTTTCTCTTAGTGAAGAGGACCTTGCAAACAGAAAGGTTTTACTTGTGTGTAAAGCCCTTGATACACTCTGTGAAGTTTTTGTAAATGACACATTTGTCGGTAAGGGTGAAAATGCACATCTTAAATATGAATTTGATATTAAGGATGTAGCAAAAGCAGGGGATAATACTCTTAAAATCACATTCTTTGCGCCAACAACTTATGCGGAAAACAGGCAAAAAGATAAACCGATTCCAAAGAATTTCAATGGTACTGACGGTGCAGCGTATATGCGCAAACCCCATTGTCATTTTGGTTGGGACTGGGGTCCTCATCTTCCTCTTTCGGGTATTACAGATGATATCTGGGTTGAATGCTTTGATAATCGTCTCGCTGATGTTGAAATCAAGCAGATTCACGAAAATGGTAAGGTAACAGTTAAAATCAATCCTGTTGTTGATGGTGAGGGTGAAGTATCTGCAAAGATTATTTATCCTGATGGTACAGAAAAGATAATCGAAAACAACGAAATTGTAATCGAAAACCCTGAACTTTGGTGGACAAGGGAATTATCAGGTAAAGAAAAGCAACCACTTTATACAGTAGTTGCCACAATGGACGATACAGTTGTTTCAAAGAAAATCGGTCTTCGTACAATTCGTCTTGATAGAAGCAAAGACCAATATGGTCACAATTTCTGCTTCTACCTTAATGGTGTGCCGATTTTCGGTAAGGGTGCTGACTGGATTCTTCCTGATTCACTTATGGGCAGAGTAACAAACGAAACCTATGATTATTACATAGATTCAGCTCTTAGTGCAAACTTCAATATGCTTCGTATGTGGGGTGGCGCATACTACACAAATGACTATTTCTTTGAGCAGTGTGATGAAAAGGGTCTTCTTATCTGGCAGGACTTTATGTTTGCTTGTCTTATGTACCCATTCTATGAAGAAGATTTCCTCGAGAATGTTATAAAGGAAATTAAGTATCAGATTATGCGAATCAAATCTCATCCATCCCTTTGCTTGTGGTGTGGTAATAATGAGGTTGAAACAATGTTCGCATATATGCCTGAAACAATGAAAATTGTTCAGTGGTATAAGAAATTCTTCTACGAAATTCTTAAGGATATTGTCACAGACCTTGACCCCGATACTCCGTATATCGAAACATCGCCAATCGGTGAAAGCTTCCGTAAGGGTGTGACAGGTGACGACCACGGTGACACACATATGTGGACTGTATGGCATGGACAGAAGCCGCTTAATTATTACAGAACAAGACCGACTCGTTTCTGTAGTGAATTTGGTCTTGAGTCATTACCGTCAATGGATGCCGTTCGCCAGTTTGCAGAAGAAAGTGATTACTATATCACAAGTGATATTTTCAATTCACATCAGAAATGCAAAAACGGTAACAGAAAAATGCTCTATTACCTCCTTGAAAAATTCTATGAGCCCGAAAAGTTCGAAGATTTGATCTATATGACAAATCTTATTCAGAAAGAATGTATTCAGGACGCAACCGAGCATTGGCGTCGTCATCGTGAACGCTGCAACGGTTCACTTTTCTGGCAGTACAATGACTGCTGGCAGGCACCGTCATGGTCAAGTGTTGACTATACAGGTAAGTGGAAGGCACTTCAGTATGCTGCTCGTCATTTCTTTGAGCCGCTTTGTGTGTCAATAGAAGAAACAGATAAGGACTATAAAATTTACATTCTCAACGATACAATTTCAGACCATAAGGTGAATGTAGAAGTTTCAATTTGCACTCTTGATGGTAAGGTGCTTTACGAAAATACAAATACACGTGGTTTTGTAAAAACAGTAGCAGCAAATTCAAGAATGTTATTTGAAACAGGCTCAATTGGTGGCAACAAAAAGGATATGTTTATGTCAGTGAAACTTTTTGAAGACGGAAAACTTGTTTCAGAAAGAACAAAAATCTTTGTGCCAGATAAGGATTTAAATTTAACTGCAGGTACAATCGAGAAAAAAGTTTCCTATGAGAATGGTGAAATTGTTGTTAAAATGAAATCACCTGTATTCTGTCGTAGCGTAATGGTTGACATAGTTGACTTCAGAGAGCCATTTTCCGATAACTATTTTGATTTGCTTCCGAATGAGGAAAAGACAGTAACTGTCAAGGCTGACAAAAAATATGATGTGACTATAAAATCCCTTGCAGATGTTCCGGTTAAAGGCTCAAAGCTTAAGTCAGCAATATTCAGAACAAAATTCTTTGTTGAACCTGAAAATCTTGCAAACTGGTTTTATTATACAATGAACTGATTATTGACGAAAAGTTGAAAAAGTTATATAATAATTTATATCTTAATTCGAAAGGATTTTGTATTATGAAGAAAATATTTGCTTGTGTTTTAGCAATAGTGATGCTTTTCACTTTGTGTGCTTGTGGTTCAAATTCTGATGGTGAACCATCAACTGTTCAACCTGTTGATATGGATATAGAAGTACTCAGAGCTGATTGGAGAGATGGTAAGTTGGTTCTGGCAGATGGCAAATCAATTGATTTACCATGTACATTTGAAGAAATTATCGCATCATCAGGACTCAGAATTGCTAATGAGGAAGGTCTTAAAAGCAAGGTGTTACAGCCTGATGAAACTGTAAATTTCAATCTTGTGGGTGATAATATTCAAATCAAACTTACCTTTAAAAATAAAACAGAGGAACCATTGACCGCTGATAAGGCAACTATTGTTTCATATTACTATACTAATGTGCAGAAAGGTAATGTGGCAGTTAAATTTGCGAATGCTCTTACAGTTAATGTGAAGCGTAGTGATGTTGAAGATTCATTGGGACTTCCTGATGGTGCAACATCTGAGGATGTTATGTACACATATGACGGAAGAGACGAAAAGAATAGAAAGGTTGAACTCAAGGTTTCTTTCAATTCAAGTGATTTGGTAAATTATGTTGCATTCAATGTAGGTACTATATAAAATGAATCCCGAAAGCGTAATTGCTTTCGGGATTTTTTTATTCATTGATTCCTATACAGAAATCATCTGCATAATCTGTTATTTTAACTTCTTTTATACTTCCTACTTCTGCATTACTACGTATTTTAACGGGCGTATAATTCTTTGTATATCCGAAATACTCTCCGTCACAATGTTTGCTTTCCACAAGTACGGAAAGAGTTTTACCAACCTGACATTTAAGAAATTCATTCCTGATTTTTTCAGCAGTTTCTGAAAGCACTTTCACTCTTTGTGATTTTACGCTTTTTTCAACTTGTTCGTCCATTCGGTCAGCAACTGTACCGCTTCGACGTGAATATGGGAAGATGTGGATTTTTTCAAATCCGACTTTTTCTGCAAACTGTCTTGTGGTTTTAAAATCCTCCTCATTTTCATAAGGGAAACCGACCATAATGTCCGTTGTAAGAGTGCAATCCTTGAACTCTTTTCTCAATTTTTCGCAAAGGCTGAAATATTCCTCACTTGTGTAGTGTCGGTTCATCTTTTTAAGAATCTTGTCACAACCACTCTGAAGAGAAATGTGGAATTGTGGGCATAGCTTTTCGCATTTTGCAAGCTTTTCAATTAACTCATCAGTTATGTGGTCGGGCTCAAGTGAACCAAGACGAATTCTCTTAACCTTTTCGTTTTCACTGACTGCAAAAACCGCATCGGCAAGATTCAGGTCACTGCCTTTGCCGTAAGCAGAAAGATTTATACCAACAAGAACAATCTCGGTATAACCGTTTTCCGTTAGTGCTTCAACTTCTCTTTTTATGTCATCAATAGGCTTCCAACGAACTCTGCCACGAGCTTTCGGGATAATACAGTATGAACAGAATCTGTCACAACCGTCCTCAATTTTAAGAATAGCACGGGTTCTTTCCTCAAAGTTGCTGATTCCCGATGAAACGAGAGCTTCACCGCTTTGGTGTTGCTCCATATAGAGTGTCCTGCAATTTGATGAAAAATATTCATTCAATGATTGTACAAGTAACTTGTTATTTTTGTTGCCGAGAACAATATCTGCTTCAGTAAGCTTTTCTGCCATTTGAGGGAATGACTGAGGCATACATCCTGTGAGTACAACTGTACTTTCAGGATATTTCTTTTTATAGTGACGAACGCATTGACGAGTCTTTCTGTCACTTTCACTTGTAACTGTACAGGAATTAACAACGAAAATATCAGCCACATTCTCATCCTCTGTGACCCGGTATCCGTTATTATTCAGTTGTTCACGCATTTCCTGAGTTTCGTATTGATTAACCTTACACCCAAGAGTGTGAAAAAACACCTTCATAAAATCACCAAAAATTATTATAACACATTTATTATATTTTTCATATATAAATTTGTCCTTTTCATATACTTTTTTGGAGGGATATAAATGAAAAAAGTTTTAAGTGTCTTAATATGTGTAATATTTGTCTTGTCAATGTCGGTTGTGGGTTTTGCAGAGGAGACTAATTCTGTGACAGATACCCTTTCGGCAAAATCTGCAGTTTTAATGGAAATGTCAACGGGAAAAGTTCTGATGGAGTTGAATCCCGATGAAAAGCTTTCACCTGCATCAATAACAAAGGTTATGACAATCCTTCTTACAATGGAAGCACTGGACGAAGGCAAAATTACTCTTGATGATAAGGTAACTGCAAGTCGTAATGCCTCATCAAAGGGTGGCTCTCAAATCTGGCTTAAAGAGGGAGAGGTAATGACGGTTCACGAACTTCTGAAAGCCACTGTTATTGCAAGTGCAAATGATGCCTGTACTGCTTTGGGTGAGCATATAGCAGGGGATGAAGCCTCTTTTGTTGCATTGATGAATAAAAAGGCAAAAGAACTAGGAATGACAAATACCTGCTTTGAAAATTGCTCCGGACTTGACGATGATGTTAAAAATCATTATTCAACTGCACGCGATGTGGCTATAATGAGTTGTGAATTGATGA
>JAZNTF010000142.1:0-3931 GCA_045591625.1 Candidatus Fimenecus sp. | reverse complement strand
TTTTGCGTACATTATTTAACCTCCATTGATGCAAAATTTCTTAAAATCTGCAAACCCACATCACCCGATTTTTCAGGATGGAACTGGGTCGCAAAAATATTGTTTTTACCCACAGCAGAATGGAAATCAATTCCGTAATTTGTCACAGTTGCGATTTCATTTTCGTCCTCTGCATGAAGATAATATGAATGAACGAAATAAACATAAGAGTTTTCGGGAATATTTTTAAAGAGAGTATCTTTTTGCTTGATTTCTAATGAATTCCAACCGATATGAGGAATTTTAAGTCCTATATCAGGTGAGAATTTTTTGATTTTACCCTTGAAAATACCAAGTCCTGTTACTCCCGGTGATTCTTCTGGCTCCTCAAAAAGAAGTTGAAGTCCAAGACAGATACCTAAAAATGGTTTGCCACTCAAAGCATTTTCTTTTACGGTTTCTACAAGACCCTTTTTAGTCATTGAGTCCATAGCATCACCAAACGAACCAACACCCGGGAGAAGAATTTTATCACAAGCGTTGATTGTTTCGGGATTATCTGTTATCACACTTTCGGCACCGATAAAGTCGAATGCTTTTTTAACACTCTGCAAATTACCTGCACCATAGTCAATAATTGCAATCATATATGTCATTCCTTAAAAATAATAATTTATTTTAGCACAGTAAAGCGAAAAAATCAATATGTAAATATGATACAAAAAACCAACTTAAAAAAACCATATTTCGTCATAGATAAAAGTTGACTTTTACAATTTTTTCCTATAAAATCTAAATTGACGGAGGTGTCAGACATGAATGATATTTTAAATAAAAAAGGTTTTATCAGCGATATGGATGGTGTTATCTATCACGGTAACAAGGTTTTACCCGGTGTTGCTGATTTCGTAAACTGGATGATAGACAATGATAAAAAATTCGTATTCCTTACAAACAGTCCTGAAAAAACTCCACACGAATTAAGTATGAAATTAGAAAGAATGGGACTTAAGGTTTCTGCTGACCATTTCTATACAAGTGCTATGGCTACTGCAGCATTTTTAAGCTCACAAAAACCGGGCTGCACAGCTTATGTTATCGGTGAAGGTGCTCTTTCAAAGGCTCTTTATGACCAGGGAATTTACATGAACGATGTTAACCCTGATTATGTTGTTGTCGGAGAAACGAGAACATACAGCTTTGAAAAGATTGAAAAGGCTATTGAGCTTGTTCTTAAGGGTGCAAAGCTTATCGGTACTAACCCTGACATTACAGGTCCTACTGAAAGAGGAATTATGCCTGCAACAGGTTCACTTATTGCTCCTATTGAAATCGCAACAGGCAAAAAGGCATATTTTGTCGGCAAACCAAATCCTGTTATGATTCGTCACGGTCTTAATAAACTTGGTTGTCACAGTGAGGAAATCGCATTCATCGGTGACAGAATGGATACTGATATTATTGCAGGTATCGAGTCAAACGTTGATACAGTTCTTGTGCTTTCAGGTGTTACATCAATGGAAACAATTGACCAGTTCCCATACAGACCGAAATACATTTTTGAAAATGTGGGCGAAATTCTTACAAGAGAATAAAACGAATAAAAGAGAGTCGGTTGACTCTCTTTTTTTGTTTGTGAATAATATATAAATCGGAGTTTATAGGTGAAATGCTGGATGCAAAATGCAGAATGCAGAATTTCGGGGCGCGGGCGTCCGGTGGATGCCGAATTAGCGCTGTCCGAGCCGGCAGGCGAGTATCTGTGACGCGATTATAAAACATATCTAATATGGTTGGAATGTAGGGGCAGGTCTCTGTGCCTGCCCGAGAGTTTACCGTTCACTTGCGGGCGAGCACGGAGACTCGCCCCTACAAGATAACTGATTTGATAAGTTGTAGGGGACGATGCCTTCATCGTCCCGTTCCAAAGTGTGCGGTTCACTTATTGCGGGCGGATGAGGGCATCCGCCCCTACATTTATGCTCCATATTAATGAATAATCATCCCGATAAATTATAATTTATCAACGTCAGCATCGGTAATCATATGGAAGCCTGCATTTTCAAGTGCCTTTTCTGCTGCGTCATTATCGGCAACACGAAGAACAACATAAGCGTGTTTTTCTGTACGAGCCATAAACGCATAAAGATATTCCATATTGATATCTGCTTCATCAAGAACTTCAAGTGCCATTGAGAGTTTACCCGGCTGGTCTCCGATTTTAACACCTACAACATCTGTCATTTTGATAAGATATCCTGCATCCTGTAATGCTTTTGTTGCAACATCATTATTATCTACAATAAGACGTAGAATACCGAAATCCTGAGTATCAGCAATTGAGAGTGCTCTCATATTAACATTGTTTTCTGCAAGAGTTTTTGTAATATTTACCAATGAACCTTTTTTATTTTCAACAAAGATAGTTAACTGTTTTAATGACATATTAAAATCCCCTTTCGATTAATCATAAAGCTTACGCTTATCAACAACACGAACTGCTTTACCTTCACTACGAGCAATACTCTTTGGTGCAACAAGGTGAACAGACGGATTGATACCGAGCATAATCTTCATAGCATTTGCAAGTGATTTTTCCTGTGCAGTAATACCGCTGACTGTATCGGAGAAGTTTTCAGGATTCATTTCAACCATAACGTCAAATGTATCGTTATTATTTACACGGTCAATGATAATCTGATAGTTTGGCTGATAGCCTTCGTTGAGAAGAACTGTTTCAATCTGGCTTGGGAATACATTAACACCACGGATAATGAGCATATCGTCACTTCTACCCATTGGTTTTGCCATTTTAATGAGTGTTCTGCCACAAGAACATTTTTCACGGGAAAGAACACAAATATCTCTTGTACGATAACGAAGAAGTGGGAATGCTTCTTTATCAAGAGCTGTGAACACAAGCTCACCCTTACTTCCTTCAGGTAAAACCTCACCTGTGTCAGGGTCGATAATTTCTGCAAGGAAATGGTCTTCGTTAATGTGCATACCTGTCTGTTCTTCACATTCGAACGCAACACCCGGACCCGATGTTTCTGTAAGTCCGTAAATATCGTAAGCCTTGATTCCAAGTGCTTCTTCAATCTGACGACGCATTTCATTTGTCCAGGCTTCTGCACCGAAGATACCTGCTTTAAGAGGAATCTGGTCAGGTGTATAGCCCTGTTCTTTTAAAGATTCTGCCATATATGCAGCATAAGATGGTGTACAACAAAGAATTGTAGAACTCAAGTCCATCATAAACTGAATCTGACGGTCTGTGTTACCTGATGACATTGGCAGTGTAAGACAACCTACCTTATGTCCGCCACCGTGAAGACCTGCACCGCCTGTGAAAAGTCCGTAACCGTATGCTACCTGTAACACATCTTCATTTGAACCACCTGCCGCTACGATTGCACGAGCACAGCAGTCTTCCCACAAGTCAACATCGTGCTGTGTATAGAAAGCAACTACTCTACGGCCTGTTGTGCCTGATGTAGAATGAATACGAACGCACTCTTCAAGTGGTTTTGCTAAAAGTCCGTAAGGATATGCATCTCTTAAATCTGCTTTAGATATAAATGGAAGTTTATGTAAATCGTCAATACCTTTAATATCTTCAGGCTTTACACCTTTTTCATCCATAAGATTTTTGTAATAAGGAACATTTTCATAAACGTGTTTTACTTGCTTAACAAGTTTTTCTGATTGAAGCTTTTTCATCTCTTCACGAGACATAGTTTCAAATTCTTTTTGATAGTAATTTTGTGACATTTTGTACACCCTTTCTCATTTCAATTTATTTTTCGGAGTGAGAAAACGCAAATAAAAGACGCCCTCCGCATTCCGAAGAATACAGAGGACGAGAAATTTTCCCGTGGTACCACCTCTATTTACCATTACCTCACGATAATGGCCTCCGAGTGCAAACACACCCTTGTCGATATAACGG